>JBKPPN010000464.1:0-5532 GCA_046733575.1 Candidatus Methylomirabilota bacterium
CGGGCTACCGCGTCATGGCGCCGCTCGCCGAGCGGGCGATCGAGGAGGCGCTGCGCCCGCGGTGAGCGCCGAGCGACGCCGAACCGACGCCGGCGAGACGGCCGACGTCGCCGCGATGCGCGCGGTGCTCGTCGGGCCCCCCGACGAGGAGATCGTCGCGCTCGAGGCGCGTATCCGCGCCGCGCAGCTCGCCGCCGACGTCGCCGCGCTCGACGCGCTCATCGCCGACGAGCTGCTCTTCACCGGCCCCGACGGGACACTCGGGACGAAGGCGCAGGACCTCGCCGCGCACGGCTCGGGCGCGGTCCGCTTTCGCGTCCACGAGCCCGAGGAGCTCCGCGTCCGCCGCGTCGGCGCCGACGTCGCCGTCACCGCGCTCCGCGCCCGTCTCGCCGTGGAGGTCGCCGGCACGCTCACGCGCGTCACCGTTCGCTACACGCGCGTGTGGGCCCGCGAGAACGGAGAGGACTGGCGCGTCGTCGGCGGACACGTGAGCGCGGTCGGGTAGGGGCGGCGGTGGGCTGTGGGCTCTCGGCGATTGGACGGGATGAACAGGAGGAACAGGATGAAAACGCAGCCACATCCTGTGCATCCTGTTCATCCCGTCCAACTCCCATCTCTCGCGCTCGACGCGCGCGGGGAGTAATCTCTGCGCGACCGGCTGAGTCATTTCTTCACATCACACCGAGAGCCATCATGATCCACCGCGTTCCCCGGCTGACCTACGGCGTTCTCGTCGCGGCACTCGTGGCCACGGCCTGCAAGCCCGCCGAGCGGGCCGATGCGGACGACAGCGCCGCCGGCGCCGAGTCGGCGGCGGCGGAGGCGAAGGAGTCCGCCGCGCCCGCTCCCTCCGCCGCGGCGACCGGGAGCGCGTCGGCCGCCCAGGCACCCCTGACCGCCGACGACATCGACCGGTGGCAGCGGGGGATGGACGCCGAGCTCGCGGCGGTGCGCGAGGCGGGGACGAAGCTCAAGGCGGCGAAGACCGGGAACGACACCCTGACCGCGATGACGGGCGCGCTGGAGACGTCGACGCGCGCCGCGGGGGCGAAGGCGGCGGGCGTCGACGAGGAGCGCTACAACGTCATCCGCACGACGCTCTCATCGCTCGCCGCGAACCTGTCGCCCCTCGAGGCGGAGATGAACGTCAAGGACATGCCGCCCGAGATGATCGCGCAGCTGAAGCAGGGGCGCGAGCAGTCGCTGGCGCAGGCGAGCGCCGGCGTGCCGCCCGCCGTCATCGACGCGCTGCGCCCGCGCGCCGCCGCGCTGCGCAAGCAGGACCTCACCCTCGTCGGCGAGCGCCTGAAGGCCGCCGGCGCGGTGCAGTAGGGCGCGCGGACCGGCGCTCGGCGCTCGGCGAGAAGCGGCGCCGCGGATCGACGCGCCTTCCGTATCCGCCGCAGATGAACGCAGATCGCCGCAGATACTGCTCGCCGTTGTCATCCTGAGCGCAGCCAAGGATCTCGGGGGCCCGCCCGGCGCAGCGGTCGGTGCGCGGGGAGAGCCCGGAGATCCTTCGCTCGCCGACGCTCGCTCAGGATGACAGCACAGGCCGTATCCGCGTCGGCCCGCGCCAGCGGGCCATCCGCGTGCATCCGCGGCGAAAACGTTCCCGGGCCGGCTCACCCCTCGATCTTGTAGATCTCGCGCTTCCCGTAGTCGACGAGGTCGTGGTACCCTTTCATGAGCTCTTCCATCTGCTTCATGTCGTCGGCCGAGCCCTGGGGCGGCGACGACATCATCTTCTCGAACGACTGGAGGTCGGGCACCTCCATCTCGGCGACGACGGTCCAGTAGCGCTCGGCCGAGAAGTCGGTCATCACGCGCATGCGCGGCATGCCGACCTTCTCGCTGAGCTTCGACATCGCGAGGAACTTGTCGACCATCGCGCGCACCTTGCCGGGCTTGCAGTACATGATCTCGCGCACCAAGAACATGGGTCCCCTCCGCGTGGAGTTCGTGCGACGCAACGCTGATACGACCCGAATGTCCCCGGCCGCGGGCGCTCGTCAAGGAAAAGCATGAATCGGCCGCCGGCGGACGGCCGGGCCGACGTCCGCGAGACGCTCGGCCTCGAGCGCGGCGTCGTCCGCGTCGTCGACTACGACCCGGCCTGGCCGGCACTGTTCGCCGCCGAGGCCGCGCGGCTGACGCGCCTGCTCGCCGACGCCGGACTCTCGATCGCGCTCGAGCACATGGGGAGCACGGCCGTGCCCGGTCTGCCGGCGAAGCCGGTGCTCGACATCCTCGGCGGCTACTCGGCGGGCGCGGACGTGGCGGCGTACGTGCGCGCGCTCGGGGCGGCGGGCTACGTGCACCGCGGCGAGCAGGGCATCCCCGGCCGCGAGTTCTTCCGGCGCGGCGACCCGCGCGCGTACCACCTGCACCTCGCCGCGCTCGGCGGTAGCTTCTGGTCCGACCACCTCGCCTTCCGCGACCGTCTGCGCGCGAGCGACGCCCTGCGCGACGCCTACGCCGCGCTCAAGCGCGAGCTGGCCGCGCGATACCCGCGCGACCGCGAAGCGTACACGGAGGGGAAGGGGACGTTCGTGAAGTCGGTGCTCGCGTCGTCGTAACGCTCCGCGGGGAGGCTCGTCACGTGGCATCGGTCGGCATCGTCGGCGGGCTCGGGCCCGAGTCCACGATCGACTACTACCGCCGCATCCTCGACGCGTGGGGTCGCGTCGACCCGGCCACCTCGCCGCACGTCGTCATCGACAGCCTCGACGTGCAGCTCGCCCTGCGCCTCGTCGCGACCGACCGGGCGGCGCTCGTCGAGTACCTGCTCGCGTCGCTGCGCCGCCTCGCCGGCGCCGGCGTCGACTTCGTGGCGATGACCGCCAACACGCCGCACATCGTCTTCGACGAGCTCGCCGCGCGGTCGCCGGTGCCGATGGTGAGCATCGTCGAGGTGTGTGCCGCGGAGGCGGCGCGGCGCGGGCTGCGGCGCCTGGCGCTGCTCGGCACGCGCTTCACGATGGAGGCGCCCTTCTACGCCGAGGTGTTCGCGCGCCACGGCATCGACGTCGTCGCGCCGAGCGAGCCGGAGCGCGCCTGGCTCCACGAGCGCTACGTGGGCGAGCTGCTGAAGGGCGACTTCCGCGACGAGACGCGCACCAGGGTCGTCGCGCTCGTCGACCGCCTGCGGCGCGACGACGCGATCGACGGCGTCGTCCTCGGCGGCACCGAGCTGCCGCTGCTCCTGACGACGCCCGACGTCGCCGGCCTCCCCGCGCTCGACACCACGGCGCTGCACGTGGCGGCCATCGTCGAGCGACTGCGGCAAAGCTGACGCTGCCTGGCGAGCGGCGACGAGCAGTCGCCGGGCGCGTTCGACGACGCGCCCGGCGAACGTGCCTCCGCCGTCAGCGCCGCGTCGCGACGACCTCGAGGTACTCGGAGTCGACCTCGGTGTCGGGCGCGCCGGGCTTGTGGCTCCGCTCCCAGAGGGCGACGAGCTCGGCGACCATCAGCGCGCGGCGGTTCGCGTCGAGCGCCTCGAGCGTGCGCACGGTCGGACCGTAGGCGGTCGCGAAGAGCTGCGCCGTGCCGGCGGGCGTGTGCGGGTAGCGGAAGGTCAGCGTCCGCGGCGTCGTCTTCACGTCCCACTCGCGCGCGTCGAAGCGCTCGCGGATCACCGCCTCGTCGCCCCACAGCAGCGGGCTGACGGCGCCGGCCGGCGGCGGGACGTAGGCGACGTGCGTCGCCAGCATCCGGCCGACGAATCCGGCGCGCGTCCAGTTGGCGAGCGCGACCCGGCCGCCCGGCCGCGTGACGCGCGTCAGCTCGTCGATGACGCGCTCGGGGCGCGCCGCGAACATGAGCCCGAACATCGACAGCACGACGTCGAACGACGCGTCGGCGTAGGGCAGCTCCTCCACCGAGCCGTGGTCGAGCCGGAAGGAGAGCCCCTCGCGCCCGCCCCATTCCGCGGCCGCCTCGAGCAGCGAGGGGACGAGGTCGAGCCCCGTCACCTTCGCGCCGGTGCGCGCGGCGGGGACGGTGAGGTTGCCCGAGCCGCAGGCGGCGTCGAGCACGCGCTGGCCGGCCGCCAGCGCCTGCCGCGCGACGAACGCCGCCGCCTCGTCGCGGAAGCCGGCCGAGATGCGGTCGTAGTCGCCGGCGCTCCAGACGCGGATCGAGCGCTCGGTCATCGGGTCGCTCGGCACGTTCGCGTAGCTGAACGTCGAGAGAGAGGGGCGGAGGTCGCGGGCCTGCTGCGGCGCGCTCGCCGCGGTCTGCTGCTCGGTGCTCATGGTGACGATGCCTCTGACGTGTTGTAATGATGAGGAAGGCGCGGTGCGCGGCTCGACCGGCTCACTGCCACCGACGCTACCGCTGCCGCCGCTCGGCGCCGCCGCTCGCCTGCTTCATCTTCGGCGGCGCGTCGTCGTGGAGTACGTAGGAGTAGCCGCGCGCCGGACACTTCACCCGCGCGTTCGTCGGGGTGAACACGCCCGCCGGGTTGTCCTTCCAGAGCCAGACGTGCAGGTCCCAGTGGCGCAGGCCGGCGGGCATGATCGGCTGGTGCCCCTCCATCGGCCCCTGCAGCGTCTGGCCGAAGATCGTCGGCGGCGTCTTCGCGACGGCCACCGGCACGAACCACTCGGCGCCGACGAGACGCAGCTCGTCCCCGACGGGCTCGTACATCAGCACCTGCGGCTTGAGCGAGTCGAGCGTCGGGCCGATGTTGGCGGGGTTGAGGAAGTGCACGCCCATCGCGCCCTGCGCGTACGCCATGTGCTCGTGGCCGGTCTGGTGTCCGGCCCCACTGCCGCCGCCCCGAAACTCCATGCACGCCAGGGTCGAGAAGTAGCCGTCGCGGACGGCCACCATCGGGTCCTTGTACTTGTCGAGCGCCGCACGCGTGGCCGCGAGCGCGGGGCTGAGCTTCTCGGCCGGGCGGCCGGTGTAGGCGCTGGCGACGCCCGTGACCGCGGTCGCGACGATCGTCGCCCCCAGCAGCACGGCCGGCACGACCAAGTTCTCGAAGCGCTTCCTTGGCGCGAGTCTCGTCTCGGCGGTGTTCACCTGTCTGCCTCGTCTGTCGTTGAAGTGAGATCCCTCCATCGTGGGTACTCGTGATTTCACGGCGGCACCGGACATCCGGTGCGCGACCGACCGGCGCTCGGTGAGAAGCGGCGCCGCGGATCTTCGCGGATCGCCGCGGATAGGGCCTCGGCAAGAGCGAGAAGCGGCGCCGCGGATGCACGCAGATGGCCCGCTGGCGCGGGCCGACGCGGATCCTCTTCCGCGGTCATCCTGAGCGCAGCGAAGGATCTCCGGGCTCTCCACCGCGCACCGACCGCTGCCGGGCGAGCCCTCGAGATCCTTCGGTCGCGCGAAGAGCGCGCTCCCTCAGGATGCCAGCACAGTATCTGCGTCGATCTGCGTCGGGTGCCCGCGCAGCGGGCAGCTGCGGCGCACGCGCTCTTACACAGCAGCCGTATCCGCGCAGATCCGCGTCGATCCGCGGCCGCGCTTCTCGCCGAGCGCCGAGCGCCGCCTAGCGATGCCCGGCGACGG
>JBKPPN010000465.1:0-5924 GCA_046733575.1 Candidatus Methylomirabilota bacterium
CGCTCGGACAGATTCGTCAGCTTGCCCTCGTCGGCGAGGAAGCGCATGTCGCGCCGCACGCCGCAGCCGCCGCGGAACGTCCCCGCTCCCGCGGAGTCGCGAATGAGCTCGAAGCGCTCGATCACGACGGGCTGGTTCGCCTCCTGGGCCTCGACGGGGATGTTCGACGCGTTGAACGCGCTGGCCATCGCCTCGCACCCGTCCTTCGTGGCCCGCGCCCCCGTGCCCGAGAGCACCAGCTCGTAGGCGACGAAGCGACGTCCGCGCGCCCGGTCGATCCCCCCGAACGTCGGGTTGGCGAAGTGCGACGACGCCGCGGCCACGCGGTCGGGCAGCGCGGACGCGAGCGCGCCGAGGATGGCCTCGAACGTGCGATAGCAGATGATGGCGCGCGGCCCGCCCCCGGCGGGCGGGCGCGGATTGAGGAACGATCCCTCGGGCGCGGTGATCGTCACGGGACGGAGCGCCCCCTCGTTCATGGGACCGTACGGGTCTGTGAGGCACTTGACGGCCGCGTACGAATACGACCGCGTGTAGTTGATGTATGAGTTCATCCCCGATGGCGTCTGCGCGCTCGACCCGTCGAAGTCGATCGTGATGCCGTCGCCCGCGACCCTCACGGTCACGAACACGCGCAGCGGCGGCGTGCCCGGACCGTAATCGTCGAGAAAGTCCTCGAACGTGTACACACCGTCGGGGATGACGGCCAGCGCGGCGCGCATGCTGACCTCTGTGCGGTCGATGATCTCTTCCATGGCCGCGGCCAGCGTCGCCGTCCCGTAGCGCGCGGCCAGCTCTTGCAGCCTGAGCTCGCCGACACGGAGCGCGCTGCGCTGGGCGCGCAGGTCGCCCAGCACCTTGTCGGGTGTTCGGGTGTTCGCCGCGATGATGCCGACGATGCCCTCCTGCTCCTCGTACGCCTTCCACACCTTCGTCGGTGGGATGCGCAGGCCTTCCTGGAAGTAGTCGAAGATGCCCTCCACGCCCTGACTGCCCGGGCGCTGCCCCCCGACGTCGGTGTGGTGGAGGATGTTGACGGCGAAGCCGACGAGCTGGCCGACGTGAAACGCGGGCTGCGTGATGAAGAAGTCCGGCAGGTGCCCGGAGCCGAGGAGCGGGTCGTTGAGCAGGATCGCGTCGCCGGGCTCGAGCGTCTCGACGGGATGGGCCGCGAGCGCGTGCTTCACCGCGGACGACATCGCGCCCATGTGGCCCGGGGAGTACGGGCCCTGTGCCACCATGCGACCGCGCGCGTCGAAGACGGCCACCGAGAAGTCCTGTCCCTCGCGCGCCTGCTCGGAGTAGGCGGTGCGATGGACCGTCGTGCCGATCTCGACGGCGATCGACTGCAGCGCGCCCCACACCACGCCGAGCGTGATCGGATCGATCGTCACGCGACGGCTTCGCAGCGCACGAGCAGGTTCGCGTACGCGTCGACGGTCGCCTCGACGCCGGGCGGGAGCACGGTCGTCGACTCGCGCTCCTCGACGATGGCGGGGCCGGTGATCGTCGTGCCCGCGCCGAGCCGGTACCGATCGTAGATCGGACAGTCGATGTAGCCGCGCGCCTCGGGGAAGTACGCCTTGCGCACCGCCTTCCGGATGTGCTCGCCCTCGCGCGAGGCCGCCTTGGGCAGCGACACCCGCGGCGCGCCGCCGACGGCGGACAGCTTCCACGTCACGATCTCCACCGCCTCCCCCGCGCTCGCGTAGCCGTAGCGCGCCGCGTAGACCTCGTCGAACGTCGCGCGCAGCCGGGCCATCGCGGCGGCGTCGAGCGGTGCGGGCGGGACGGGCACGGTGAGCTCGTAGCCCTGGCCGACGTAGCGCGCGTCGGCCGCGCGCGTGATGGTCACGTCGCCCGCGACGGCGGAGTCGCGCAGCACCTCGGCCGCCTGTGCCGCCATCTCGCCGTACATGGCCTCGATCGCGCGGGGATCGACGGCATCGAGTCGGCGCACGTAGCTGCGCGCGACGTCGAAGCGGACTTCGGCCGCGAGCAGCCCGATGGCGGCCGTCACGCCGGCCGCGGCGGGCAGGATCACGCGCGGGATGCCGAGGGCCTGGGCCAGGCGGCAGCCGTGCACGGGACCCGAGCCGCCGAACGCGACGAAGGTCAGGTCGCGCGGATCACGGCCACGCTCGATCGAGACCACGCGCGTGGCGAGCTCCATGCTCGTGTTGACCATCGCGTGGATGCCCCACGCGGCGTCCTCGAGCGACAGACCGAGGGGCCGGGCGATCCGCGCGTCGATGGCGCGCGCGGCCGCGCCCGTCTGCAGCCGCATGGCGCCGCCCGCGAAGTAGTCCGGGTTCAGGTAGCCCAGCACGAGGTCGGCATCGGTGACGGTCGGCTCGACGCCGCCCCGGCCGTAGCAGACGGGCCCGGGCGTGGACGACGCGCTCTCCGGTCCCACCGCGATCACCCCCATGGTCACGCGCGCGATCGACCCGCCGCCGGCGCCGATCTCGACGAGCTCGATGGCCTGGATGTTCATCGGCAGTCCGCTGCCCGGCGCGTTGTGCACGCGGTGGAGCTCGAACGCCGACGTGATGGAGGGCCGGCCGTTCTCGATGAGGGCCAGCTTCGCGGTCGTCCCGCCCATGTCGAAGGCGATGAGGTCGCGATGACCGGCAAGCTCACCGTACGCCGCCGCCATCAGCGCTCCCGCGGCCGGGCCCGACTCGATCATGCGGACGGGATAGCGCTCCATCGCCGAGGCGCTGGCCACGCCGCCGGAGGCCTGCATGACGAAGAGACGTCCGCGGTAGCCGCGGTCGGCCATGGCGCGCTGCAGGCCGTGCAGGTACTCGCGCAGCGCCGTCATGACGTACGCGTTGACGACCGTCGTCGACGTGCGCTCGTACTCGCGGAACGTGGGCGACACCTCGTGCGACAGCGTGACCGTCATCTCCGGCGCTTCCTCCGCGGCGATCGCGGCCACCCGGCGCTCGTGCTCGGGATTGAGATACGCGTGGAGGAGGCACACCGCGAGCGTGCGCACGCCGCGCGCGCGGAGATCGCGGACGGCGCGGCGAGCGTCAGCCTCGTCGAGCGGTGTCCGGACGGATCCGTCGGCGAGCACGCGCTCGGTGACTTCCGCGATGAGGCGGCGGGGAATCAGCGGCGCGGGCTTCTCGATCTGGAGGTCGTAGACCTGGTAGCGCTTCTCGCGCCCGATGATCAGGACGTCGCGGAAGCCGCGCGTGGTGACGAGGCCGACGCCGGTGGCCTTGCGCTCGATGACGATGTTGGAGCCGAGGGTGGTCCCGTGCACGGCCTGCGCGACGTCGCTCCACGCGACGGACGGGCGAGCGCTCACCGCGTCGGCGATGTCGGTCGTGCCGGCGAGCAGCGCGTCGAGTCCGGCGAGACACGCTTCCGATGGATCGGGATAGGTGGTGAGCCGCTTCGCCGTGGTGAGCTCGCCGGTCGGCGACTGCAGGACGAAATCCGTGAACGTGCCGCCCACGTCGAAAGCGACGCGGTACGGCACCCTCAGCTCCGGCGATCCGATCTCGAAAGGACGACGCGGTACGGGTAGCGCCGGCCGACCTGGTAGGAGATGGCGTGCTCCACGGGCTCGCCGTTGGTGGCGAGGTACGTCCGCTCGAAGAGCAGGAGCGGCGTGCGCGGTCGCACCTGCAGGAGCTCGGCGACGTGACGCGGCGCGAGCGCAGCGTCGGTGACCTGTTCCAGCAGCTTGATGGCCACGCCCATCTGGCGCTCGATGACGCCGACGATCGAGGTCTTGGACAGATCCTCTTCCGCGACCACGCCGGCGTAGGCGGCCGGCACGTACGCGGTCACGTGCTGGAACGGGCCGTGGTCGCCGTGCCGGACGCCGATCACGCGGAACGCGCTCGAGCCCGGCGGCAGCCGGAGGGCCTGCGCGATGTTGGGCGCGATGGGCACGCTCTCGCGCGACACGAGCTTGAACCACGTCTCGTCGCCGAGCGCGATCATGTCGCCCACCGAGCCGATCACGCGGAGCTTGGGATCGGCGCCCGACGTCGCGGTGCTGAACGTCCCGCGCCCCGCGTGGCGGAACAGGCGTCCCTCGTGGACGAGAACATCGAGCGCCTGCCGGACGGTGGGACGACTCACCTTGAACCTCGCGCAGAGCTCGTGCTCGGACGGGATCCGTTCGCCCTCGCCTCGCAGGTCCCGACGGATGGCGTCGGCGATCTGGACATACCGTGGAATTCCCGGACGGTAATTCACGTGACCTACGCCTCGACGATCAGGTTGTCTTGACATGTATCACTCGCCGTCACCCCCGTCAACACGCGGCGGCGTGCGTTGACGGGCGTCGCGCCCGCCTCTACGCTGTGTCGTGGCCCAGGCGCGCGCGCCGTTCCCCGTCGATCCGCGTCGACGTCTCGTGGCCCGACGTGGATTCCTCACCGCGCTGGCCGCGACGATCACCGCGTGGCCGCGTTTCGTCCACGGACAGGACGGCCGCAAGACCGTCCGGATCGGGCTCTTCCACGTGGGGCTCGATCACGTTCCGCCATCCCTCGATGGCCTGCGTCAGGGGCTGAGGCAACTCGGATACCGGGAAGGGGAGAACATCGTCCTGGACTGGCGCAACCTCCCGGATGAGGAGGCCGCGAGATCCACCGCGAGGGAGTTCGTTCACGCCGGCGTGGACCTGATCGTGGCCTTCGAGAACCAGACCGTGCGTGCCGCGAAAGGGGCGACGTCCCGGGTGCCGATCGTGTTCCTCCACGTCACCGATCCGGTCGCGGACGGATACGTCGTCAGCCTCGCGCGCCCAGGTCACAATCTGACCGGCGTCGCGGACTCCGACTGGGATCTGCTGCCGAAGGATCTCGAGATCTTCAAGGAGTTCCTGCCGCACGACCGCCGACTCCTCGTGTTGCTCGACCCGACCGATCCCGCGACGCCCCGACTGCTCGCGGGCGCGGGGGAGGCCGCGAGGACCCTCGGATTCCGGTTCGTCGAGCGGGAGGCGAGCACACGGGCCGCGCTCGAGCGCGTCTTCACCAGCGTCAAGCCGGGCGACGTCCAGGGCGTATTCCTCGTGTCGCCGACGCTGTACACGAAGTTTCCGTCGCTGATCATCCAGCTCGCGGCGCAGCGCCGGCTGCCGGTGGCGATGCACCGGAGAGAGTGGGTCGTCCAGGGCGCGCTGTTCTCGTACGGTTACGACTTCGTCGCGGTCGGACGGTCCGCCGCCGTGTACGTCGACAAGATCCTGAAGGGCGCGAAACCCGCGACACTGCCCGTCGAGCAACCGACGATCTTCGACCTGGCCATCAATGTGAAGACGGCCACCGAGCTCGGGCTCGCGATTCCCCAGTCGCTCCTGCTCCGCGCCGACCACGTCATCCGCTGAGGCGGCCCGTCACCGTCGCGCTGATCGCGCGCTCACGTCTTTGTCTTTCGATATACGTCTTCGACGTGATGCTCGCGGACGACGTCAGGACTGGGGCGCGCTACGCCGGTGGGTTCCGTGTCCGCCCAGGAGCTGGCGGGCAATGACCACGCGCTGGATCTGGTTGGTGCCCTCGTAGATCTGGGTGATCTTGGCGTCGCGCATGAAGCGCTCGACGGGATACTCGCGGGTGTAGCCGTAGCCGCCGAAGATCTGCACCGCGTCGGTGGTGACCTTCATGGCGGCGTCGCTCGCGAAGCACTTGGCCATCGACGACGCGAGCGCCGTCGCGGCCGCGCCGTGATCGATGAGACGGGCGGCGTGGTGCACCATCAGCCGCGCGGCGTGCACCTGCATCGCCATGTCGGCGAGCATGAACTGCACACCCTGGAAATTCGCGATGGCCTGCCCGAACTGCTGCCGCTCGCGCGCGTAGCCCGTCGCCGCATCGAGGGCGGCTTGCGCGATGCCGACGGCCTGGCTGCCCACCGCGGGCCGGGAGCGATCGAGCGCCGCGAGCGCG
>JBKPPN010000466.1:0-3703 GCA_046733575.1 Candidatus Methylomirabilota bacterium
GCGGTGGACCGGTCGCGAGCGACGCCGGCGTCGGACGTGACGAGCAAGTACCGCGGGGCGCGCGGCATCGATCCCCAGTTCATCAAGCAGCTCGAGAAGCAGTACGGCTTCGACGAGCCGGCGTGGAAGCGCTTCCTCACCATGATGCGGCACTACGTGACCTTCGATTTCGGCACCAGCTTCTTTCGCGATCAGCCCGTCATCAAGCTGGTGGCGGAGAAGCTGCCCGTGTCCATCTCGCTGGGACTCTGGACGACGCTGCTCGTGTACCTGATCTCGATTCCCCTCGGCGTGGCCAAGGCGGTGCGCGACGGGTCGGCCTTCGACGTGTGGACGAGCGGCGTGGTCATCGTGGGCTACGCGATCCCGGGCTTCCTCTTCGCCATTCTCCTCATCGTGCTCTTCGCGGGGGGCAGCTTCTGGAGCCTCTTCCCGCTGCGCGGGCTCACGTCGCCCGGCTGGGCGCAGCTCAGCGTCGGCGGCAAGGTGCTCGACTACCTCTGGCACGTCGCGCTGCCCGTGCTGTCGCTCGTCATCGGCGGCTTCGCCGGCCTGACGATGCTGACCAAGAACTCGTTCCTGGACGAGATCAACAAACACTACGTCGTCACGGCGCGCGCCAAGGGGCTGACCCGGCGTCGCGTGCTGTACGGCCACGTCTTCCGCAACGCCATGCTGCTCGTGGTGGCGGGGTTTCCCGCGGCGTTCGTCGGCGTGCTATTCACGGGCGCGCTGCTCACCGAGGTCATCTTCTCGCTCAACGGGCTCGGCCTGCTGGGCTTCGAGGCCGCCATCAACCGCGACTATCCCATCATGTTCGGCACCCTCTACATCTACACGCTGACCGGACTGCTCCTGAACCTGATCACCGACCTGATCTACGTCGTCATCGATCCGCGGATCGATTTCGGCACCCGGGGCGCCTGATGCCCACCACGGCGCCGTCGCGCTTCCGCCTGACGCCGCTCACGCGGCGCCGGCTGAAGAACTTCCGCGCCAACGCGCGGGGCTACTGGTCGCTCTGGATTTTCCTCGTGCTCTTCGTGCTCAGCCTCGGCGCGGAGCTGATCGCCAACGACCGGCCGATCCTCGTCCGCTACGACGGTCGCTTCTACGTTCCGTTCGTGGTCCGCTACCCCGAGACCACGTTCGGCGGTGACTTTCCCACCGAGGCCGTGTACCGCGATGCCGCCGTGCGGCGACTCATCGAGGCCAAGGGCTGGCTCGTGATGCCGCCGATTCCGTACCGCTACGACACCATCAACTACGCGCTGGGGCGTCCCGCGCCGTCGCCGCCGTCACGTCAGAACCTGTTCGGCACCGACGACCAGGGACGCGACCTCCTCGCGCGGCTGATCTACGGCTTCCGCATCTCGGTGCTGTTCGGCCTGACGCTGACGCTCTTCAGCTCCGTCATCGGCGTGGCCGCGGGCGCGGTGCAGGGCTACTTCGGCGGCGTCGTCGACCTGGTGTTCCAGCGCGTGCTGGAAGTCTGGTCGGGACTGCCGATTCTCTACCTGCTGATCATCCTGGCCTCCATCGTGGAGCCGAACTTCTGGTGGCTGCTCGGGCTCATGCTGCTGTTCTCGTGGATGTCGCTCGTCGGCGTGGTGCGCGCGGAGTTCCTGCGCGCCCGCAACTTCGACTACGTGCGCGCGGCACGGGCGCTCGGTGTGAAGAACCGGACCATCATCGTGCGCCACGTGCTGCCCAACGCCATGGTGGCGACCCTGACGTTCCTGCCCTTCGTCCTCAACGGCTCCATCACCACGCTGACGTCGCTCGACTTCCTCGGCTTCGGATTGCCGCCAGGCTCGCCGCCGCTGGGCGAGATCCTGGCCCAGGGGAAGACGAACCTGCAGGCGCCGTGGCTCGGCATCACCGGGTTCATGGTGCTGGCGGTCATGCTGAGCCTGCTCATCTTCATCGGCGAAGCGGTGCGCGACGCCTTCGATCCGCGCAAGACCTCGTGACCGAGCCGCTCCTGAGCGTCCGCGATCTGTCGGTCACGTTCGACACCCCCGAGGGCGCCGTCGAGGCGGTCCGTCACGTCTCGTTCGATCTCGGACGCGGCGAGACGGTGGCCCTGGTGGGGGAGAGCGGCTCGGGCAAGTCGGTGACCGCGCTCTCCATCGTGCAGCTGCTTCCGTATCCGCCCGCGCGTCACCCCGGCGGGTCGATCCTCTTCCAGGGCGAGGAGATGATCGGCGCAAAGGAGTCGCGGCTGCGTCGCGTGCGCGGCAACCGGATCGCGATGGTCTTCCAGGAGCCGATGACGTCGCTCAACCCGCTGCACACGGTCGAGAAGCAGGTGAACGAGGTGCTGCTCGTCCACAAGGCCCTCTCCCGACGCGCGGCGCGCGCGCGCGCGCTCGAGCTCCTGCAGCTCGTCGGCCTCGCGGACGCCGAGCGCCGGCTCGGCGCCTATCCCCATCAGCTCTCGGGCGGGGAGCGCCAGCGCGTGATGATCGCGATGGCCCTCGCCAACGAGCCTGACCTGCTCATCGCCGACGAGCCGACGACCGCGCTCGACGTCACCATCCAGGCGCAGATCCTCGCCCTGCTGCGCGATCTCCGGTCGCGCTTCGGAATGGCGATGCTCCTGATCACCCACGACCTGGGCATCGTGCGCAAGATGGCCGACCGCGTCTCGGTCATGACCCACGGCGAGATCGTCGAGGCCGGGCCGACGGCCGACATCTTCGAGCGTCCGCAGCACGAGTACACGCGTCGGCTGCTCGCCGCGGAGCCCAAGGGCGATCCGAATCCCGCCCCGCCAGATGCGCCCGTCGTTCTCGAGGCCCGCGGCGTGAAGGTGTGGTTTCCCATCAAGTCCGGGTTTCTGCGTCGCACGACGGGATGGATCAAGGCAGTGGATGGTGTCGAGGTGACCATTCGCGAGCTCCACACGGTCGGCGTGGTCGGCGAGAGCGGCTCGGGCAAGACGACGCTGGGACTCGCGCTCCTCCGCCTTCAGCGCTGCGAGGGCGAGATCCGCTTCGAGGGACGCGACATCGCCGGGATGTCGTCGCGGGAGCTCCGGCCGCTGCGCCGGCACATGCAGATCGTCTTCCAGGATCCCTACGGCTCGCTCTCGCCGCGTCTGTCCGTCGGACAGATCATCGAGGAAGGCCTGCGCGTGCACCGGCTGGGCGACACCGCGGCGGCCCGACGCGACATGATCGACGAAGCGCTCGTGGAGGTCGGCCTCGATCCGTCCGTGCGCGACCGCTATCCGCACGAGTTCTCGGGCGGCCAGCGTCAGCGCATCGCGATCGCGCGCGCCCTCGTGCTGCGCCCGACCCTGATCGTGCTCGACGAGCCGACCTCCGCTCTCGACGTGTCGGTGCAGGCGCAGATCGTCGACCTCCTGCGAGATCTGCAGACGCGCTACACGCTCGCGTACCTCTTCATCAGCCACGATCTCCGCGTCGTGCGCGCGCTGAGCGACGAGGTGATCGTGATGCGGGCGGGCAAGGTCGTGGAGCGGGGACCGACCGTGGACGTCTTCGAGCACCCGCGCGAGGCGTACACGCGTGCCCTGATGGCGGCGGCCTTCGATCTGGAGACGGTGTGACGGCGCTGCGCGATGCGCGCCAGGGAGGTGGAGTGGCTGGACGACGACGGGAAGGGCGGGAGCTGGTGGCAGACGTTGCCCGGGATCATCACGGCGCTCACGGCGACCGTCACCGCGCTCGCCGGT
>JBKPPN010000467.1:0-4234 GCA_046733575.1 Candidatus Methylomirabilota bacterium
GCGGCTCGAGACGTCGGAGCGTGACGTCTTCATCAATTACCTGCCGCTGTTCCACGTGTTCGGCTTCTGCGACGGCCCGCTCGGCTCGACCATGACCGGCTGTCGCCAGGTGATCATGGATGCCTTCGACGCCGGTGCGGCCCTCGATCTCGTCGAGCGCGAGGGCGGGACGCAGCTCCACGGCTTCGAGCTCCACATCGCGGCACTGTGCGACGCGCAGCAGGCGCGTCCGCGTGATCTGCGCACGCTGAGGACGGGGCTCGCCGGCTTCGGGCAGGCGAGCGCGGTGGCGGTGGCGCGACGCGCGCGCAGGGTGCTGGCGCCGCTGAACCTGCTCGCCGCGTACGGCATGACGGAGGTCGGCGCCAACGTGACCGTGGGGTTCCTCCACGACACCGAGGAGCAGGCGTGCGAGACCTCGGGGTATCCGTGCGCGGGGTTCGAGGTCCGCGTGATCGATCCCGAGACGCGGAGGGACCGGCCGGCCGGCGTCGCGGGTGAGCTGCTCGTGCGGAGCGCGTACGTCATGCAGGGCTATCACGACAAGCCCGAGGAGACGGCGCGGGCGATCGACGACGAACGCTGGTTCCACACCGGCGACATGGCGATCCTGCGCGCCGACGGCTACATGCGCTTCATCGGACGCTACAAGGACATGCTCAAGATCGGGGGCGAGAACGTCGACCCCATGGAGGTCGAGAGCTATCTCGCGCAGCACCCCGCGGTGCAGCAGGTGGCGGTGGTGAGCTATCCCGACGCGCGGCTGATGGAGGTCGGCGTCGCGTTCGTCCAGCGCGTGCCCGGCGCGGCGGTCACGGACGACGAGCTCATCGCGTCGTGCCGCGGGCGTATCGCGAGCTTCAAGATCCCCCGCCACGTGCTGTTCATGGACGAGCTGCCCATGACGTCGTCGGGCAAGGTGCAGAAGACGACGTTGCGGGCGCGCGCGCTCGACCTGCTCGGGCGGCCCACCGAGATCAGCTCCGTCTTTCCCGAGCTTCGCTGAGCCAGCGCGCCGCCGCGACGACGGCGTCGTCGAACGACGGGTGCACGGTCTGGTCGGCGAGACCGAGCACGAGCATGAGGTTCTCCGCGAGCCCGAAGTCCTCCACCTTCATGCCGTCGGCATCCGCGATGGCGCCGGCCGCCACGCGCTGGCGCAGCGCCTGGGGCGCGTCGGAGTACGCGAACACGGGCGTCCCGAGCGCGACGGCGTGACCCATCTCCCACGCCGTGCCCGGATCCGCGTGCGGGCCGCGGAACGGGCTGACGTTGGCGACGACGGCGTCCGCGCCGGCGAGCAGGCGCACGTTGGACCGATAGATCAGCGCGGCCGTGGTCGCGCGCTCGTCGAGCGGCACGAGCGCGTCGAGACCGTGCTGCGCGCAGACGGCGCGTCGCGCGGCGAAGATCTGCACCCGCTCGGGGTGAAAGACGTCGGGGCCGGCCAGATAGACGCGGAAGGGATCGCTCAGCGCTGCGCCAGTCCCTTCCGGATGCGGTCGACGGCTTCCTGGGTCTGCTCGCGCGAGCCGAACGCGGTGAGGCGGAAGTAGCCCTCGCCGGCGGGGCCGAAGCCCGAGCCCGGCGCGCCGACGACGTGAGCGCGCTCGAGCACCGCGTCGAAGAAGTCCCACGACGACATGCCGTCCGGCGTGCGCGCCCAGATGTAGGGCGCGTTCTGGCCGCCGTGCACCGTGAGCCCCGCGGCGCGGAAGCCGTCGCGGATGATGCGCGCGTTCTCCATGTAGTAGTCGACAAGGGCGCGCACCTGCTTCTGTCCCTCCGGGGTGTACACGGCCGCGGCGGCGCGCTGCACGATGTAGGGCGCGCCGTTCGACTTGGTGGCGATGCGCCGGGTCCACAGCGAGTTGAGCCCGAGCGTGGTGCCCGCCGCCGTCCGTCCCATGACCGTCTTCGGCACGACGGTGTACGCGAGGCGCAGGCCGGTGAACCCCGCGTTCTTGGAGAAGCTGCGGCACTCGATGGCGACGTCGCGGGCGCCGTCGATCTCGTAGATCGAGTGCGGGATCTCGGGATCGCGGATGTACGACTCGTACGCGGCGTCGTAGAGAATCACCGCCTCGTGCGCGCGCGCGTAGTCGACCCAGCGCTGCAGCGCCGCGCGCGTCATGACCGCCCCGGTCGGGTTGTTGGGGTAGCAGAGGTAGATCAGGTCGACGTCGCCCTCGGGCAGAGCGGGGAGGAAGTCGTTCTCCGCCGTGCAGGGCAGGTAGACGAAGCCGGCGTAGCGACCGCTGGCGTCGGCGGGACCCGAGCGGCCGGCGATGACGTTGCTGTCGGCGTAGACCGGGTACACGGGGTCCATGAGGGCGACCATGGAGTCCCGGGCGAAGAGCTCTTGCAGGTTGGCGCTGTCGCTCTTGCCGCCGTCGCTGATAAAGACCTCGTCGACGTCGACGCGCACGCCGCGTGCGCCGAAGTCGTGGGTGGCGATGTCGCTGCGGAGGAACTCGTAGCCGACGTAGGGGCCGTAGCCGCGCAGCGTCTCCGCGCTGGCCTGCTCGCGCACGGCCCGCTGGAGGGCCTCGACCACCGCGGGCGGCAGGGGCTGAGTGACGTCGCCGACGCCCAGCGTGATGACGCGCGCGTCGGGGTGGGCGTCGCGAAATGCCTGGGTGCGACGCTTAATCTCGGCGAAGAGATAGCTCGACTGGAGATTCAGGTATGACTCGTTGACGCGCGCCATCAGCCCCAGACCTCGCGCGCGGTGTCGACGATGAACCCGAGCTTCGCCCACTGCTCGTCCTCGGTGAGCACGTTGCCTTCCTCGGTCGACGCGAAGCCGCACTGCGGGCTCAGACAGAGCTGGTCGAGCGCGACGTGGCGCGTGGCCTCGTCGATGCGCCGCCGAACGTCGTCCCGGCGCTCGAGCGCGCCGGTCTTCGACGTGACCAGGCCCAGCACCACGGTCTTGCTGCCCTTCGGCACGAAGCGCAGTGGCTCGAAGCCGCCCGCGCGGTCGGTGTCGTACTCGAGGAAGTAGCCGTCCACGTTCACCTGGTTGAACAGCACGTCCGCCACCGGCTCGTACCCGCCCTCGGAGATCCACGTCGAGCGGAAGTTGCCACGACAGACGTGGGTGGTGATCACCATGTCGCCGGGACGGCCGTCGATGGCGGTGTTGATCGTGCGGGCGTAGAGGGTGGGCAGCCGCGCGGGATCGTCGCCGCGCTGCCGCGCGCCCTCGCGCTGTTCCTCGGAGCAGAGGTAGCCCCACACCGTGTCGTCCAGCTGCAGGTAGCGACAGCCCGCGTCGGCGAACGCGCGCACCGCGCGCCGATAGGCCTGGGCCAGGTCGTCGAAGAACGCGTCGAGATCGGGATAGACGTCGCGGCTGATGCCGCTGCGGCCGCCGCGGAAGTGCAGCACGCTCGGACTGGGAATCGTCATCTTCGGCACCGCGCGCGTGTGCGACTGCAGGAAGCGGAAGTGCTCCACCATCGGGTGTGACGAGAAGCCGATCTTGCCCGTGATCCTGATCGCCTCCGCGCGTGTCTGCATCCCGCGAAACTGGATGCCCTCGCTCGGCTGGTAGCTCTCGATGCCGTCCAGGCCCTTGAAGAAGTCGAAGTGCCACCACGAGCGCCGGAACTCGCCGTCGGTCACGGCCTGGAGGCCGAGCGCCTCCTGCCTGGCGATGATCCGCTCGATCTCACCGTCCTCGACGCGCGCCAGGTCCGAGGCGGTGATCGCGCCCTGCGCGCGCTTCTCCCGCGCGTCCTTGAGCGTGGCGGTGCGGAGGAGGCTGCCGACCTGATCGGCGCGGAAGGGCGGACGGGTTCTCTGCATGGCTCACTCCATGGCGGCGCAGGCGAGTCGCCGCGTCGCCGGCACTATCGAACGTGAGGCGGGCGCGTGCAACCGAAAAGACGGTATCGTAGGCGCCCGGGAAGGAGGGCTCCATGCGCTTCAAGGACAAGGTGGCGGTCATCACGGCGGTGGCGAGCGGCATCGGACGGGCGACGGAGAACATCATCGGCGCGGAAGGCGGCATCGTCGTCGGGGTCGACACCGACGAGGGACGGCTCGACAAGGCCATGGCCGAGATCCGCGACGCGGGCGGCCGCGCCCACGCGCGCCGCAGCGACGCCCTCGATCCCGCCCAGGTGCGGTCGACCGTCGATGCGATCGTCCGCGAGCACGGCCGCATCGACATCCTCGTCAACGCGGTGGGCGGCAGCACGATCATCGCCAAGCCCGCCGCGTCCGT
>JBKPPN010000468.1:0-7109 GCA_046733575.1 Candidatus Methylomirabilota bacterium
ACCGGATACGTCCAGCCCTTGCGGTCGGCGTCCAGGTACAGCACGGTGTTGATGAAGGCGTGGGCGAGCCCGTTCTCGTAGCGCACGCTGTAGGCGTACGGCATGTCGACGCCCGCGTTCAGGAGCTCCGTGGTCAGGTGCTTCGCCCCCGCCGGGTGACCCTTGAGGGTGAACGTCGTGTCGCTGGGCTCGTGCCAGTGGTTCTCGGGCTGGTTGAACGCGCTCATGCGCTTGAACGGGCGGCACACGATCTCCGGCGTCGCGAAGACGCAGAAGGGCGGAATGATCTCCTCCTTGAAATTCTCGTACTGGTCGTCGCCCCAGATCACGACGAAGTCGGGGGCGAAGTCGTCGAGCACGCGTCGCACGGCGCGGAAGGCGTCGAAGCAGCGCTTCTTGTGCACGGCGGCCGCCGCGGCGCCCTTGTCGGTGCCCCACTCCGCGCGCATCGGCGCGGGCCAGGTCGCGGGATCGCGGCGCGCGTCGGGCACGCGGCCGCTCGCCAGCGTGCGCTGCAGGAACGTGGTCATGGCGCCGTCGGGAAACATCAGGCCGGGGTAGTGCGTCACGCCGAGGCCGAGGATCTCACCCACGTTTCACCTCCGGGAGCACCTGTTCCGAGAACAGCTTGATGTTCTTCTTGGCCAGCGCGCTCGGCATGCTGCCGAAGTGGAAGAACGCGATCAGCGTGCCCGCGCCGAGCGCCGCCGACTGGGCGCGGATCTCGCGCGTCACGTAGTCGGGATCGCCGATGATCGACATCCCGTGCTTCTGGGTCAGGTCGAAGTCGAACTCGTAGAGGGGCACGTCTTCCGCCGTCTCGACGACGGCCTTGCGTGGCGGCGCCGATTGCCCCATCAGGGCCATCGAGCCGCGGTGATAGCTGAGCAGCTTCTGCCAGAAGTAATTGAGGTGCGGCTCCGCTTCCTCGCGCGCCCGCGCGTTGGTCTCCGCCACGTAGACGTGACGCACCATCAGGCAGTCCTCCGGCGACGGCGTCCAGCCCGCCGTCGCGGCGAGGGCGCGGAAGCGGTCGAGGGTGGCCTTCTGCCGGGCCAGCGAGCGGTACGCGGTGCCCGTCGGCACGCGACGGCGGACGGCGATCTCGATGCCTTCCTCGCTGTCGGCCGGCATCACGATGGGCGGGTGCGGCTGTTGGATCGGTCGCGGCCAGATCACGACGCGGTCGTACTTGAAGAACCTTCCGTTCCACGCGAACGGCTCGCGCTCCGTCCACGCCTTCACGATGAGGTCCCACGCCTCCTGCATGCGCGGTCGCGCTTCGTCGATGGGGACCGAGTAGGCGAGGAACTCCTGGGGGACGCCGCGCACGAAGCCCGAGATGATGCGCCCGCCCGACATGACGTCGAGCATGGCCACTTCCTCGGCGAGACGGATGGGGTTGGCGTGCAGCGCGGGCAGGTTGCCGAAAATGGCGATCTTGATGTTCTTCGTCTTCTGGATGAGCGCGGCGGCCATGAGGTTCGGCGACGGCATCAGCCCGTAGGGCTTGGCGTGGTGCTCGTTCATGCACACGGCGTCGAAGCCGCACTCCTCGAAGTACGCCATCTGGTCGAGGTGCTCGGCGTAGATCTGCGTGCCGCGCACGGGATCGTAGAGGCTGTTGGGATCCGGATAGTACGAGGCCTTGTCGAGATAGGGCCAGGGAACGAGATCGAAGCCGTACACCTTCATGCAGTTGTCCTCACGGGCGCCTGTCGCCAGGCGGGAATGATATCGCGTGCGTACGCGTCCAGCGTGGCGTCGATCGAGCCGCCGACCATGAGGCCGATGACGTGGGTCACGCCACAGGGCTCCAGCCGCTCGATGGCGCGTCGCACGTCGTCGGCAGTGCCGGCGAAGACGAAGCTCGACGCCATCTCGTCGCTCACCGCGCGCGCGTGCGTCGCGCCGAGCGCGATGTGCTCGTCCCAGCGGTACTGCGTGCGGATCGCCTCGCCGAGGCTCTTCATCTCGGCGCCGCCGGCGGTCATCCACTTGCCGATCCGCCGCGCGGTCGTGGCGGCCCATGAGCGCGCCTCGTCGATGGCGACGGCGCGATCGCGGTGGATCGACGAGCCCGCGATGACCGCGACGTCCAGGCTCCTGGCATCGCGTCCCGCCGCGCGCGCCCCGCGTCGCACGTGCTCCATGGCCTCGTCCACCAGCTCGGGAATCACCCCCACGTTCAGGATGACACCGTCGGCCAGCTCGCCTGCGATCTCGAGGCCGAGCGGGCTCGAGCTCGCGACGTAGACCGGCACCGGGGGCGCCGCGATCTTGCCCCGCGCTTCGACGCCGCCGTGGACGGCCACCGTCTCGCCGCGCACGAGCCCGCGCAGCATGCGCACCTTGGTTCGGAACTCGCGCGCGCGGTTCTCGGCCAGGCCGACCGTGTTCACGGCGGAGCCGCCCACGCCGATGCCGAGCAGGCAGCGGCCGTGCGCGAACTCGTTGAGGGCGAGGAAGCCCCCCGCGGTGACGGTCACGTCGCGCGTGACGGAGTTCGTCACGCCGCTCCCGATGGCGATGCGCGAGGTCGCGTTCGCGCAGAGGGCCATGGCGGAGTAGACATCGGGGGTGAGCAGCTGCGTGTCGCCGATCCACGCCACGTCGAATCCCGCGCGCTCGGCGTGCACCGCGAGCTCGACGTAGCGCGCGAGCGGGTACGGGCCCCAGAAGCCGGCCCCGAAGCGCATCACTTCACCCACTTGCCCTTCATGTCGACGTACGCCGGCATGGCCATGAACTCCTCGGGGGACCACGTCCAGAACTGTGTGGTGTTGGGATAGCTCGCCACCGGCACGTTCTGCAGCGCGCCGCCGCGCCGCTCCGTCCGCAGCATGTAGACGGTGTGGATGGGATTGTTGAAGGCGTCGAGCTTCACGTGTCCGCGCGGGGCGTCGACCTCCACGCCACGCATGGCGGCGAGGAACGTCTCGGTGGTCTCGACGTCCCCCTTCGCCGTGTCGAGGGCCTTGGCGATCATCTGCGCACCCACGTAGCCCGACTCCGCGTTGAGCGTGACGGGACGATTGTGGCGGCTCTGCCAGGCGTCGCGGAAGCGCTTGTTCTCCGGCGTGTCGAGGGCCGCGCTCCACGGAAACGCGACCACGGTGCCGACGGCGGCATCGCCTTCTCTGTCGAGAAAGCCCTCGTCGGTGAGTCCGCCCTTGCCGATGAGCGCGATCTTGCCCTTGAGCCCGTACTCCGCCCACTGCGTGACGAAGCGGAGCGCGTCGGCGCCGAAGATGGCCACCGCGACGACGTCGGCGTCGCGACGGATCTGCGCCAGGTAGGGCGCGAAGTCCGAGGTGCCGAGGGGCGGGTAGATCTCCTGCACGACCTGGCCGCCCGCGGCCACGAACGTGCGCGGGATGCCGCCGATGTGCTCCAGCGCGCCCGCGAAGTCGGAGGCCACCAGGACCATGCGGCGATAGCCCTGCTTGTAGGCCCAGTCACCCATCGGATGCGACGCCGAGCTATTCGAGAACGACGAGCGGAAGATGTAGTCGCTGCGCTGCTTCTGCGTGAGCCCGTCGGCCCCCGCGTTGTTGATGACGAGCGGAACCTTCTTCTCGATGACGTAGCTCCGCAGAGCGTAGGCGACGGGCGTCTCGATGACGCCCGCGAGCAGCTGGACGCGATCGCGCTCCACGAGCTTCCTGGCCTTCGTCACGCCCTCGTCGACCTTGTTCGTGGTGATGCCCTCGGAGATGACCTCGACGCGGCGTCCACCCGCACGCTGGCCCACCAGGTCCCAGTAGAGGAGGAAGCCGTCGCGCATGTCGATGCCGAGCTGCGCGAGCGGGCCGACGTTCGTGTAGATCATCCCGATGCGCACGGGCGCCCGGTCCTGCGCGTGCGTGAGCGCGCCGACGACGAGGACCGCGAGCGTCGTGAGCACGACGATGTGTGGACGGAGCCCGCTCATGGCGGCACTCTACAATAGTCGCTGTCGGCGCATGCAAGTGGTCATCCTCGTCGGTCTGCCGGGCTCGGGAAAGAGCACCTTCTACGCCGAGCGCTTGGCCGCGACACACGTGCACGTCAGTCGCGACAACTTTCCCAACAACCGCCAGCCGAGTCGTCGCCAGGCCACGCTCATCGAGGAGGCGTTGACGGCGGGGCGCGACGTCGTGGTCGACAACACGAATCTGCGCGCCGCGGACCGGGCGCCGATCGTCGAGGCCGCGCGTCGCCACGGCGCCACGGTGATCGGCTACTTCTTCGAGCCCGACGTGGCGGCGAGCCGCGCGCGCAATCGCAGGCGCGAGGGTCGGGCGCGCGTGCCCGACGTGGCGATCTACGCGGCGCGAAAGCGCCTGGAGCCGCCCACGCGCGACGAGGGCTTCGACGTGCTCATCCGCGTGCGCAATCACGACGACGGCGGCTTCGAGCTGGAGGACGCGCCGGTCGCGACGGCGAAGGACTGATCAGCCGAGAAGCTGGACGATCGTCCAGCCGCGCTCGCGCAACTCGACGTCGGCCAGGTGGTGCTCGCGCCGATCGTAGCGGCGTCGTTCCCGGGCGGGAGCCTCGCTGGCCTTGCCGCGTCGCGGTCGGACGCGCTTGTCCATCACCACCATGACGTTGACGTCGTCCGCGAACGCCTGCAACAGCGCGTCGTGCAGCTTCTTGCGATGCGGGGACACCACGAAGATCACGCGGTGCATGCCTCGACGCTAGAGCAGCCGGCCGCCGTCAGTCAAGGCGATTCCCGGTGGGCGACGACGGGCCGTCATTCAGTGCGCGCCCAGCGCGGCGCCACACACCGCGGCGACGACGACCACCAGCCAGGCGGGCACGCTCCAGAGCGCCAGGAGCGCGAAGAGCACGAGGGCGAGGGCGACGTCGAGCGGCGCGGTGATCGCGCTCGTCCAGACCGGGTGATAGAGCGCAGCCAGGAGCAGGCCGACCACGGCGGCGTTGATCGCGCGCAGCGCGCCGTCGACGCCGCGACGCATCCGCAGAGCGCTGAGGAACGGCAGGGCGCCGACGACGAGGAGAAACGTGGGAAGAAAGATGGCGACGAGCGCCAGCCCGGCGCCGGCCACGCCACTGGGCGGCTGGTGCATGACCGCGCCGAGGTAGGCGGCGAAGGTGAAGAGCGGGCCGGGCACGGCCTGGGCGGCGCCGTAGCCGGCCACGAATTCCTCGTTGCTCACCCATCCCGGCGGAACGACCTCCGCCTGCAGCAGCGGCAGCACGACGTGTCCGCCGCCGAACACGAGCGCCCCCACCCGGAAGAAGCTGTCGAAGACGCGGAACGCCTGGCTCGTGACGAGGGGACGGAGCAGCGGCAGCGCGCCCACAACGATGAAGAAGACGACGAGGGAGAGGATGGCCGTCCGACGACGAATGGGTGAGGGCAGGGCGACCCGTGGCGTGGTCGCGGCGCCGGGGAGGAGCCGAGATCCGAGCAGCCCGGCCAGGGCGATGACCACCACCTGGCCGAGGGCGCCGGGCCAGGCCAGCACGACGACGGCGGACAGGATGGCCACGGTCGCGCGAGTGCGATCGGGCGCGAGCGCGCGCGCCATGCCCCACACCGCGTTGGCGACGACCGCGACGGCGGCGATCTTCAAGCCGTGCAGCCAGCCGCCGTGGCCCACCGCGAATCGCTCCAGGCCGAACGCGAACGCGACGAGCGCGATGGCGGACGGCAGGGTGAATCCGAGCCAGGCCGCCACGGCGCCGGGGAATCCCGCGCGCAGCAGCCCGACCGCGACGCCGACCTGGCTGCTGGTCGGCCCGGGCAGGAACTGGCACAGCGCGACGAGATCGGCGTAGGCGTCCTCCGTGATCCACCGCCGTCGTCGCACGTACTCCTCGCGGAAGTAGCCGAGGTGGGCGACGGGACCACCGAACGACGTGAGTCCGAGCCGGCCCGCGACCCCGAGCACTTCGACGACGGAGCCGAGCGTGTGCGAAGGCGATCGGGACACGGCGGGTGCCGGCTGCGACGCGGTCATGGCGCGTCGGTCACGCACGTCGCAGCCGCGAGGGCGAGCACGCACGTACTATACGGAGTCGATATCCGGTCGCGATAGGGCGACCCGCCGACTCTCGCTCCGGCGAGGGGCGGAGGCGGCACCACGACGCACGAGGAGAGCCGAGGGGATGGATGACCGAGCCAGTGTCCGTTACATCGTGGACGACGTGGAGTCCGCGCTGTCGTTCTACACGACGCACCTGGGCTTCACGGTGCTCACCAAGGCGTTGCCGGCGTTCGCCGACGTCGCACGCGGGCCGCTACGCTTGCTGCTGAGCGGCCCGACGAGCTCGGGCGGACGCGCGTTGCCCGACGGGCGACGCCCCACCCCGGGCGGCTGGAATCGCATCCATCTCATCGTCGACGACCTCGCCGCCGAGGTCGATCGCCTCCGTGCCGCGGGACTCCGCTTCCGCAGCGAGATCATCACCGGACCCGGCGGCGCGCAGATCGTGCTCGACGATCCGTCCGGGAACCCGATCGAGCTGTTCCAGCCTCGTCGCGGCTGACGCGATCAGCGATGGATGCTGCGCCCGTCGACCGCGAGCGCGGCCTCGCGCACCGCTTCCGAGAGGGTGGGATGCGCGTGGCACGTCCGCGCCAGGTCCTCCGCGCTGGCCCCGAACTCCATCGCCACCACCGCCTCGGCGATGAGCTCTGAGGCGTGGGGACCGAGCACGTGGACGCCCAGGATCCGGTCGTTGACGGCGTCGGCCACGATCTTCACCTGCCCATCGCGCGCGCCCATGGCGCGCGCGCGACCGTTGGCCATGAAGGGAAAGCTGCCCGCGCGCACGTCGACGCCGGCGTCGCGGCACGCCGCCTCGGTCTTGCCCACGGCGGCGAGCTCGGGAGCCGTGTAGACGACGAGCGGGATCGCGTCGTAGTTCACGTGGCCGGCCTGACCCGCGAGCTGCTCGACGCACGCGATCCCTTCCTCCTCCGCCTTGTGCGCGAGCATCGGCCCGGGGATGACGTCGCCGATCGCGTGCACACCGGGGACTGACGTCGCGTAGCGCGCGTCGACACGGATCCGCCCGCGCTCGTCGCGCGCGATGCCGAGCTCGTCCACGCCGAGCTGTCTCTTATACACATCTGACGCTGCCGACGACAG
>JBKPPN010000469.1:0-5341 GCA_046733575.1 Candidatus Methylomirabilota bacterium
CCCACGCGACGCTGGGGCGCGCGTGCGGCGACGGTCCTGTCCTCGCGATGATCGCCGCGGTGGCGAGCGAGGACGGCGCCCGCGTGCTGCGCGCCACCGTCACCGGCGCGCCCGAGCGCGCGGAGAGCCTCGGTCAGGAGCTGGCGGAAACGCTGCTCGCGCGCGGCGCGGGCGAGGTGGCCGCGCTCCGGCCCGAGCGATGGACGCGATGACCGGTCCACTCGGCGGACGGACGATCGTGGTCACGCGCGCCGCGGCGCAGGCGCCGGCGTTCGTCGAGCTCCTCGAGCAGGAGGGGGCGCGCGTGCTCCGGGCGCCCACCATCGCCATCGAGCCGCCGGCGTCGTGGACGCCGCTGGACGACGCGCTCTCGAAAGTCGAGCGCTACGCGTGGATCGTGTTCACGAGCGTGAACGGCGTGGCCATGGTCGACCGTCGGCTTCGCGAGCGGAACGCGAGCTGGAGCGTGCTGGCCGCGAAGCGGATCGCCGCCATCGGTCCGGCCACCGCGGCGGCGCTCGCCACGCACGGCCTTCGCGCCGATGTTGTGCCGGCGGAGTTCCGCGCCGAGGCGCTCGTCGACGGACTGCGGAGCGTGGTGAGTCGGGACGACGTCGTGCTCCTGCCGCGCGCGGCCCAGACGCGCGACGTCCTGGTGACCGAGCTGACGCGGCTGGTGCGCGAGGTGCACGAGGTGCCCGCGTACGCCACCCGACGCGTCGACGCGGACGCCGAGAGTGTGCGCGCCGCGCTCGCGGCCGGCGCCGTCGACGCGGTGACGTTCACCAGCTCGTCCACGGCGCGCAACTTCGCCGAGCTCTTCAGCGACGAGGAGCGCCGCACGTGGCTCGCGCGGGTCGTGATCGCCTCGATCGGACCGATCACCGCGGGCACGGCCGCCGAGTACGGCCTCACGACCCACGTCATGCCGCGCGAGTACACGATCGTGGCGCTGACCCGAGCGCTCGTCGATCACTTCGGCGGACGCGCGACCGCGCCGCCGTCGTCCCATCCCACGCGCCCGGGGCGCGACGTGGCGACGACGGCGACCGGCGGCGCGCCGTCCGACTCCAGGAGGACATGACCATGGCGCACGCGATGTTCCGTCCGAGACGACTGCGCGAGAAGGGCCTGCTCCGTCGCATGGTGCGCGAGACGACGCTGGCCGTCGACGACCTCGTCTATCCGCTCTTCGCCGTCCACGGGCGCGGCGTCCGCGAGCCCCTCGAATCGATGCCGGGCGTGTTCCACCTCTCGGTCGACGAGATCGTGAAGGAGGCCAAGGACGCCGCCGGCATGGGCATCCCCGCCGTGCTGCTGTTCGGATTACCCGAGGACAAGGACGCGCGCGGCTCCGAGGCCTACGCCGACGACGGCATCGTGCAGCAGGCGGTGCGCGCGGTGAAGGAGACCGTGCCGGACCTGCTCGTCATCACGGACGTGTGCCTGTGCCAGTACACGAGTCACGGTCACTGCGGCGTCATCGAGGGCGGCGCCGTGCGCAACGATCCCACCCTCGAGGTGATCGCGCGCATCGCGGTCTCGCACGCCGAGGCGGGCGCCGACATGGTGGCGCCCTCCGACATGATGGACGGCCGCGTGGCCGCCATCCGTGAGGCGCTCGACGAGGCGCGCTGCGCCGAGACGCCCATCATGGCGTACTCCGCGAAGTACGCGTCGAGCTTCTATGGACCATTTCGCGAGGCGGCGGAGTCCGCACCCCAGTTCGGCGACCGCCGGAGCTACCAGATGGATCCCGCCAACGGCATGGAGGCCATGCGGGAGATCGCCCTCGACATCGACGAGGGCGCGGACATCGTGATGGTGAAGCCCGCGCTGCCGTACCTGGACATCATCGCGCGCGCCAAGGGCGAGTTCGGCGTGCCCCTCGCCGCGTACTCCGTGTCGGGCGAGTACGCGATGATCCGCGCGGCGGGTCGGCTCGGCTGGCTCGACGAGGAGCGCGCGATGATGGAAGCGCTCACGTCGATCCGCCGCGCCGGCGCCGACATCGTGATCACGTACTTCGCCAAGGACGTGACGCGGATCCTGGAGCGCGGGCGGCGCGAGTAGCGGATGCGGATCTCGGCGCGAGGCGAGTACGCCATCCAGGCCGTGCTCGATCTGACCCTGCACAGACACGGCCCGCTCGTGCCGCTGCAGGACATCGCCTCGCGCCAGCGCATCCCGCCGCGCTATCTCGAGCACGTGTTGCTCGCGCTGCGCCGCGCCGGCATCCTGACGTCCCGGCGCGGCTCGACGGGCGGCTACCATCTCACGCGTCGACCCGAGGACGTCACCGTGGGCGACGTGCTACGCGCCGTCGAGGGCGACGAGAGCCCGCTCGACGCGACGACGCGCAGGCGCGGCACGCGTGCCGGTGACCTGGCCGAGCTGTGGGACGAGGTGGCGGAGGCCGTCACCGCCGTCGTCGATCGCTTCACGTTCGCGGATCTCGCGGCCCGCGTGGCCGACCGCCGCGGCGGGCCCCGCGCCATGTACCACATCTGACGCCGGCAGGAGACGACTGATGAGAGGCAAGCGGATCGCCGACACGGTGCTCGACCTGATCGGAGGCACCCCGATGGTGCGCCTGCAGCGTCTGCCGAAGCCGGGCAGCGCCACGGTCGTGGCCAAGCTGGAGTCGCTCAATCCGGGCGGCAGCGTGAAGGACCGCATCGCGCTCTCCATGGTGGAGGATGCCGAGCGCCGCGGCGTCCTGAAGCCCGGGTCGACGATCGTCGAGCCCACCAGCGGCAACACTGGCATTGGCCTCGCGATGGCGGCCGCCGTGAAGGGCTATCGACTCATCCTCACCATGCCCGACGACATGAGCGTGGAGCGACAGCGCCTGCTCGCGCGCTTCGGCGCGGAGATCCACCTGACGCCCGCCATCGAGGGGATGACCGGCGCGGTCTTCGCCGCCACCGAGCTGCTCCGCGAGCATCCCGACTACTTCATGGCGCAGCAGTTCCAGAATCCTGCGAATCCGGACGCGCACCGGCGCGCCACGGCGCTCGAGATTCTGGACTCGGTCGAGGGACGACTCGACGTCTTCGTGGCCGGGGTGGGAACGGGCGGCACGCTGACCGGCGTCGGCGAGGTGCTGAAGCAGAAGCTGCCCGAGGTGAAGATCGTCGCGGTGGAGCCCGCCTCGTCGCCGGTGCTCGCGGGCGGTCACGCACGTCCGCACGCCATCCAGGGCATCGGCGCGTCGTTCGTGCCCGGCGTGCTGAACCGCGACATCATCGACCGCATCATCCCGATCCGCGACGACGACGCGGTGGCCTGGTCGCGTCGTCTCGCGCGCGAGGAGGGCCTGCTCGTCGGCATCTCCGCGGGCGCCGCCGCGTGCGCCGCGTGCACCGTCGCCGCCGAGCTCGGTCCCGGCCGTCTCGTCGTCACGATCCTTCCCGACACGGGCGAGCGCTACCTCAGCCTGGGATAAGGAGAGCGACATGGTCACCGTGTACGTGCCCACGCCGTTTCGACGCGCGACGAACAACAAGGACCGCGTCACGGTCGACGGCGACAGCGTGGGCGAGGTCCTGAACGACCTCGAGCGGACGTACGAGGGATTGCGCGGGCTGATTCGCACCGAGACGGGTGACGTCCATCCGCACGTCAACATCTACGTGAACAGCGAGGCGATCGAGGCGCTGGAGGGGCTCGGCACCCGCGTGAAGGACGGCGACGAGCTCACGATCATTCCCGCTCTCGCGGGTGGCGCCGGGAGTCTTCCGGCATGATCGTCACGGGCGAGGAGCTCGCGACGCTGCGCGCGCAGGCGGCGGAGGAGTATCCCGCGGAATCGTGCGGCGTCATCGTGCGACGGGATGACGAGCGGCGCCTCGTGCGCTGTCGCAACATCCAGAACGAGCTCCATGCGCGGGATCCCGAGCGCCATCCGCGTGACGCCCGGACGGCGTACTACATCGATCCCGCCGATCTGCTCCGGATCGGGCGGATGGAAGGGGAAGGCTTCAGCGTGGCCGTCATCTATCACTCGCACATCGACGCGGGCGCGTACTTCTCGGAGACGGACAAGCGCAACGCGCTCGTGGGCGACGCGCCCGCGTATCCGGACGCCGTGTATCTCGTCACCTCGGTCATGAGCGGACGGCTGGAGGACACCGCGGCGTTCCGCTGGGATCCCACACGTCGCGATTTCGTGGGCGTGAACATGGAGGACGGCTCGCTCATGGAAGCCGGGCGGCCCGCGGTGCCCGCGTCGAAGACGTCCGACGCGGCGCGGAGCGCCTCGTGACCGATGCGGAGCGCATCGTGACGGAGTCGGCCCGGTTGTTCACGGCGGCGGAGCGCATGATCCCGGGTGGCGTGAACAGCCCGGTGCGCGCGTTCCGCGGCGTCGGCGGTCAGCCGTTCTTCGTGGCGCGCGGAGAGGGCGCGCACCTGTGGGACGTCGACGGGCGCGCGTATCTGGACTTCGTCGGCTCGTGGGGACCGCTCATCCTGGGCCACGCTGCGCCGCCCATCGTGGCCGCCGTCACGGACGCGGCACGACGCGGCACCAGCTACGGCGCGCCGACGCCGGGCGAGGTGCGGATGGCCGAGGCGATCACGTCGGCGTATCCGTCGATGGAGATGGTGCGGCTGGTGAGCTCCGGCACCGAAGCCGCCATGAGCGCGCTCCGCGTGGCGCGCGGCGCGACGGGTCGCGACCTGCTCGTGAAGTTCGACGGCTGCTACCACGGCCACGCCGACAGCCTGCTCGTGAAGGCGGGCTCCGGCGGCGCGACGCTGTCCATCCCGGACAGCGCCGGGGTTCCCGCCGCGCTCGCCGCCATGACGCTGACCGCGCCGTACAACGACCTCGACGCCGTGCGCGCGCTGTTCCGCGCCCGCGGCGACGCCATCGCCGCCGTCATCGTCGAGCCGGTGGCGGGCAACATGGGTGTCGTGCCGCCGGCGGCGGGATTTCTGGAGGGACTCCGCGAGATCACGCAGCGGCACGGCGCGCTCCTCGTGTTCGACGAGGTGATCACGGGGTTTCGCGTCGCGTACGGTGGGGCGCAGGCCCGTTACGGCGTGCGTCCCGATCTGACGTGTCTCGGCAAGATCGTCGGCGGCGGCATGCCGATCGCCGCGTACGGCGGCTCGCGCGACGTGATGGCGCACGTCGCACCCCTCGGCGCCGTGTACCAGGCGGGCACGCTGTCCGGAAATCCGCTCGCCGTCGCGGCCGGGCTGGCCATGCTCGACGCGCTGCGCGCGCCCGGCGTGTACGAGCGACTGGAGATGCTGGGCGCGCGCATGGAAGCGGGCTTGCGCACGGCCTCCGAGAAGTCGGGCGTGCCGCTCGTGGTGAATCGCGTGGGAT
>JBKPPN010000470.1:0-4615 GCA_046733575.1 Candidatus Methylomirabilota bacterium
CGTCCGATCGTTCCGCATCACCGAGCGTCACGACCCGACCACCGATGCGCGGCCCGAGGCGCGGACGCCGCGCTGGATGGCCGGCGTACGACTCACGAGCATCAACCCGCTCGTCGGCGCGGCGGGAACCGCGGCGAACGACGGCGCCGTCGTGCTCCGGCTCGAGTACGGCCTCGCGAGCTTCGTGCTGATGTCCGACGTCGGCGCCGCGGCGGAGCGCGCGATGCTGGCGTCGGGCGTGGCGCTCGACGCCACCGTCCTGAAGATCGGCCACCACGGCTCGCGGAACTCCAGCACGCCGGAGTTCCTCGCCGCGGCGCACCCGACGGTCGCGGTGATCTCCGTGGGCGCGCGCAACGCGTACGGCCATCCCGCCCGCGAGACGCTCGACCGCCTCGCCGCCCTGCGAGCGCGCGTGCTCCGCACCGACCGCGACGGCGCCGTGATCGTGGAGACCGACGGCCGTGTGCTCGACGTCACACGCTGGGCGACGCGTCGCACCGAGCGGTGGTGCCTCGACCCGGAAGCGATCTGCTAGAATCCGCGCCATGGCACGCGTGAACGATCATTATCTGAAGCTGCGCTCGAGCTATCTGTTCACCGAGGCGGCGGCGCGCGTGAAGGCGTTCCAGAGTGCGCATCCCGACGCCAGGGTCATCCGGCTCGGCATCGGCGACGTCACGCGGCCGCTGCCCGATGCGGTCGTCGCGGCCATGCACGCGGCGCTCGACGAGATGACGCGGGTGGACGGCTTCCGCGGGTATGGCCCCGAGCCGGGCTACGAGTTCCTCACCGAACTGGTGTGCGCGCACGATTACGGCGCGCGCGGCGTGAAGGTCGCGCCCGACGAGGTGTTCGTCAGCGACGGAACCAAGAGCGACTCGGGCAACATCCAGGAGATCTTCGCGGCGGACGCCACGATCGCGCTCACCGATCCCGTCTATCCCGTGTACGTCGACAGCAACGTGATGGCCGGTCGCACCGGAGCCCCGGACGACAGCGGCCGCTACGCGGGCCTCGTGTACCTGCCCTGCACCGTCGACCGGAACTTCACACCGCCCTTCCCCGACCGGCCCGTCGACGTCGTGTATCTCTGCTATCCCAACAACCCGACCGGCGCGGTGATGACGCGCGAGACGCTCGCGCAGTGGGTGGGGTGGGCGAAGGCGAACGGCGCGGTGCTCCTCTACGACGCCGCCTACGAGGCGTACATCCGTGATCCCGAGATCCCGCACTCGATCTACGAGGTGCCGGGCGCACGCGACGTCGCCATCGAGTTCCGCAGCTTCTCCAAGAGCGCGGGCTTCACGGGAACGCGCTGCGCGTACACGGTCGTGCCCAAGGACCTGATGGGCAAGAACGGTCGTGGCGAGCCGGTGAGCCTCAACGCGCTGTGGCTGCGCCGGCAGTCGACGAAGTTCAACGGCGTCCCGTACGTCGTGCAGCGCGGCGCCGCCGCCGTGTACACGCCGGACGGACAGAAGCAGGTGCGCGCGCTGATCGACTTCTACATGGAGAACGCGCGCATCATCCGGGAAGGCCTGACCGCGGCGGGACTCGAGGTGTACGGCGGGCGCAACGCCCCGTACATCTGGCTCCGCACGCCGGGCGGCATCACGTCCTGGCAGTTCTTCGACAAGCTGCTCAACGAGGCCCACGTGGTGGGCACACCGGGCTCGGGCTTCGGTCCGGCGGGCGAGGGCTACTTCCGGCTGACCGCCTTCGGTGGCCGCGAGCAGACGCAGGAAGCGATCGACCGCATCAAGGCAAATCTGAAGCGGTAACCCGAAGGAACCGCGCGACTAACCGGCGGAGCGCCGCAAACCCGACGGGCGACGCGGCGTCGCCGCGTCGTCTCCGAGCCTGGGGGTTTGGGGGGCGTCGAGCCCCCCATGTGGTCAAGTCTCGTACGACCGTTCGTACTGGGAGCGCAGGCGATCGACCTCTTCCGGGTCGAGCCGCATCCCGAGCGACAGCCCCATCTCGCCGAGGATGGTCTTGATCTCGTTCAGCGACTTCTTGCCGAAGTTCTTCGTCTTGAGCAGCTCGCCCTCGGTCTTCTGCACGAGGTCGGCGATCGACCGGATGTTGGCCGTCTTCAGGCAGTTGGACGCGCGCACGGAGAGCTCGAGCTCGTCGACATTGCGGAAGAGGTTCTCGTTGAGCTCGGCGCGCGGCCGCGTCTCGTCGTGCTCGACGACCTCCTCCTGGGGCGTGAGCTCGGGGAAGTTCATCAGGAGCTCGAAGTGGTCCTCGAGGAGCCGGGCCGCCTGACCGACGGCCTCGGTCGGCGTCACGCTGCCATTCGTCCACACCTCGAGGGTCAGCCGCTCGCGTCCGCCCTGCCCGGGGTCGACGTGGAAGTTCACGCGCTGCACGGGCGAGAAGTTCGTGTCGAGCAGGATGGCGTTGATGGGCAGCGCCTCCGGCTCGCGCTTCTCGGCCGAGATGTAGCCGCGCCCCCGCTCCACGCACACCTCCATCTCGAGCGTGCCGTCCTTGTCGAGCGTGGCCAGCACGGCCTCGGGGGTCAGGATGTCGACGTCGGCATCGGGCTCGAAGTCCTTGGCCGTGACGACGCCGGTGCCGTGGGCCTTGAGGCGGAGGATCTTCGGCCGGGTCACGTGGAGCGAGAAGACGACCCGGCGCAGGTTCGTCATGATGTCCAGCGTGTCTTCCAGCACGCCGGGCAGGTGCGAGAACTCGTGCAGGACGTTCTCGATCTTCACCCACGTGGCGGCACAGCCGTGGATGGCGGACAGCAGGACGCGCCGGTAGGCGTTGCCCACGATGAGCGCGAAGTTCGGTTCGAAGCCGTCGATGACGAGCTTGCCGTAGTTGCGGTCCTGGACAACCCAGTCGTGACGGGTGGGGAGCTGGAGCTCGACCATGAAACCCCCTTGCGGACGGCGGTTGGGTGGACTGTTCTGGGTGCCGGGCACCCAGGCCGGTCAGTATACCAGACGCGTTCGCGGAGCGAGCACCCACCGATCGCGGGGCGGCGAGACCTGCCGCGGTAGACTCGACGCACATGAGGTGGCGAACGCTCGCGGCGATCGCGCTCATCGTCCTGGCCGCGGGCGCGGCGCTGCTCGGCTGGGAGCTCCTCACGCCGACCGACGCGCTGCGGGCGGGGCCGCTCGTTGTCGACATCGTGCCGCACGCGGGCGTCGTCGGGATCGCGGAGCAGCTGCGCGCCGCGAACGTCATTCACGACGGCTGGTCCTTCGTGCTCCTCGCCGTCTCCCGAGGCAGCGCGCGACGGCTGAAGGCCGGCGAGTACGAGGTGCCTCAGGGCGCCCGGCCCTGGGATGTCCTCGCCCTCCTGGAGAGCGGGCGGGTCCGCCAGCACACGATCCTTCATCCCGAGGGCGCCACGGTGCTGGAGCTCGCGCAGGCGCTCGAGAACGAGCACCTGGCGGTCGCGGACGACGTCCGCCGCGCCGCCGTCGATCCCGCCCTCCTGAAGTCACTCGCTCTCGACGCACCGAGCGTCGAGGGCTACCTGTTCCCTGACACCTACCAGTTCGTGCGCGGCATGACGCCGGCCGAGATGCTGACCCGCATGGTCCAGCGCATGAAAACGAAGCTGACCCCCGCGATCCGGGAGCGCGCCGAGCGGCGAAAGCTCGGCGTGCACGGGCTCCTCACGCTGGCGTCCATCGTGGAGCGGGAGGCGGTGGAGCCGGAGGAACAGCGTCTCATCGCCGCGGTGTTCTGGAATCGCCTCAAGCTCGACATGCCGCTCCAGGCCGATCCCACCGTCCAGTACGCCGTGCGCAAGGAGCGCGGTACGCTGACGCGCGCGGATCTCGGGTTCGACAGCCCGTACAACACCTACCGCTACCCCGGCCTGCCGCCGGGCCCCATCGGCAGCCCCGGCCTCGGCGCGATCGAAGCAGTGCTCGATCCCGCGCCGGTGAACTACCTCTACTTCGTGGCCGAGAGCGACCGGCGACACCATTTCTCGACCTCGATGGCGGAGCACAGCGCTGCCGTCGCGCGCTACCGCAGCGGCCGCGGCCACTGACCGCGAGGAGGCGACGTCGCGTGGCCGGGGAGCCGGAAGCGGCGGAACCGGGATCGCACCGTCGCTGGCATTCGCGTTGCTCCTACCAGGTCGACGGAGGAGAGCGCCATGAAGACGAAGATGTTGCTGTTCGCCGGAGCGGGGCTGTTCTACGCGACGACGGCGCTGGCGCAGAGCACGGTCACGACGACCGTGACGACGACCACGACGGTGTCGCCGTCCACGTCGCTCGGCGTGGGCCCCGTCCTCGGCGCCGGGCCGGGCGTGGGCCTGGGCCCGACGACGTCGATTCCGGGGCTGCCGAACCTGCCGATCCCCAGCGATTCGACGCTCAAGCCGGTGCCGCCGGGCGTCGTCATCACCGCACCGTCGACGCTCACGAGTGCGACGTCGGTGAGCACCACGAGCATCTTCGGGACACCGGCCGGCACGTCGGTTCCCGTGACCATACCGAGCGGGGTGTCGCTGGTGCCCACGACGGTCGTCGTCCCGAGCGGCGTCTCGCTGTCGCCGACGCCCGTCGTCGCGCCGAGCGGGGTCTCCCTCTCGCCCGCGCCGGTCACCGTCCCCAGCGGCGCATCGCTC
>JBKPPN010000471.1:0-8491 GCA_046733575.1 Candidatus Methylomirabilota bacterium
GTCGAGACGCTGCGCCGCAGGACCGGGAACCGTCTGCGTCATGACCACGACGGCCAGTTGCTCCTTGGGATCGACCCAGAATCCAGTGCCGGCCGCGCCGCCCCAGTTGAACTCACCGGTCGAGCCCATGGTGCTTGCCACGCCGGTCGCCTTGCGGACCGCGAAGCCGAGCCCGAAGCCGTACGCCGGCGGGAGTAGACCTGCCATCGCAGGTTTGATCGTGTCGAGGTGGTCGGTCGTCATGTACGCGACCGTCGCACGCCCGAGCAGACGCGCGCCCTCCAGCTGCCCGCCGTTCAGCAGCATCTGCACGAAGCGGGCGTAATCGGCCGCCGTCCCCGCCGATCCCGCGCCGCCGGCGTCGTTCTTCTGCCGCACGGTCACGTCGAGCACCGTGATCGGCTTCCCGGTCTGCTTGTCGATCGCGAAGGGCTGCGCGAGTCGCGTCACCTCTTCCCTCGGCACCACGAACGCGGTGTCGCGCATCCTCAGCGGCGCGAACACCCGCTCCGCGAGGAAGTCGCCCAGCGACATGCCGGACACCTTCTCCACGACGCGACCGAGCACGTCGGTCGACAGGCTGTATTCCCACGTCGTGCCGGGCTGGTGCGCCAGCGGCGCCTGGGCCAGGCGGTCGATCTGCTCCGCCGGCGTCACGCCGTACCAGTCGACGCCCAGCTTGCCGTACGCGTCCTTCACCTGTTCGTTCGCGGTGAACTGCCCGTAGACGAAGCCCGAGGTATGCCGGAGCAGATCCTGTATCGTGATCGGCCGTTCGGCCTTCACGAGCGTGTACGTCGTCTTCCCGTCGGCGTCCCTGGCCGGCACCGTGACCTCGAGGTCGGCCAGCTGGGGGAAGTACTTCGACACGGGATCGGCGAGCGTCAGCTTGCCGTCCTCGGCCAGCATCATCGCGGCCACCGACGTGAACGGCTTCGTCATCGAGTAGAGGCGGAAGATCGCGTCCTTCGGCATGGCGGCGCCCGCGGAGGGATCGCGCTGCCCGAACGACTCGAAGTACGCGACCTTGCCCTTGCGCGAGATCAACACCACCGCGCCCGGGAAACGCCCCTCGGCGATCTGTGCCTTGATCGTCTGCCCAACGCGCTCCAGCCGTGGTGCGGAGAGTCCAACCTGTTCCGGCTTCGCCGTCGGCAGCGGCTGTGCCGACGCAAGACCGCATCCGACCAGCGTCGCGACGAGGACGAGGACCGCGGCGACCTTCATGACGCCTCCTCCTGCAGATGTGGTATGCAGCTGGTGCCTCGCCCGTGACGGCCGAGATGCGCGCGAGGATCGGACGAAATCGGCGTGCGGTCAAGCGGCGTTCCTCGATGATGCTCGCGTGCGTGCCATAATCGCGCTCCGTGCGCCGGAGTGGTCGATCAATGGATGATGCGTCGTTCGCCCTGAGTCGCTTCGCCGGCAGCGTGTCGCCCGCCATGCTTCCGCAATCGGTCGTGAGCGTGCTGAAGCGGCAGGTGCTCGACACGCTCGGTGTGATGCTGGCCGCCTCGGGCATCGGCGAGGGTTGCCGGGAGATCCTGGCGCTCGTGGAGCGGCACGGCGGCGCCCCGGACGCCACCGCGCTGGGACTCCCGCGTCGCGTACCCGCGACGGCCGCCGCGTTCGCCAACGGCGCGCTCGCCCACGCGCTCGACTTCGACGATCTGTACGATGCCGGCATCGCGCACGTCGCGGCTGCGACGGTCCCGGCCGCCCTCGCCGCTGCCGAGAGTCGCGATGTGCCGGTGTCGGGCGCCGTCTTCCTGTCGGCCCTCGCGGCGGGCGGCGAGGTGATCTGTCGCCTCAGCCGCGCCGCGATGACGGACGGCGCGGTGCCCACCAAGCTCGCCTCGCAGGTGTTCGGCTATTTCGGCGCCGCGGCCGCGGCGGGACGCGTGCTCGGCTTGACCGCAGACCGGATGCACAGCGCGTTCGGGCTCGCGCTCATGCAGACGGCGGGCACGATGGAGATCGTCCACTCCACCGACAGCGTCGGCAAGTGCATCTACGAGGCGTTCGCGAACCAGGGCGGCGTGCAGAGCGCGCTGCTCGCCGACCTGGGACTCTCCGTCGGCGCGGCGAGCCTGGAGGGCGAGGCCGGACTCTTCCGCGCGCACTTCGACGGACGGTACTCACGGGCCGCCCTCGTCGACGATCTCGGCGATCGGTTCCTCCTCGCCGACGTGTCCTTCAAGCCGTGGCCGGCGTCGAAGGTCACGCATCCGTTCGTGCAGGCGGGTCTGGAGCTGCACGCGCGCGATCGCGTGCGCGCCGAGGCTGTCGAGACGATCGTGGTGCACGTCGGCCCGTGGGGACGCGCCTTCTGCGAGCCGCTCGCGGAGCGGGCCCGCCCCCGCAGCAGCGCGACGGCCAAGAACAGCGTTCCGTTCACGCTCGCCAAGGCCCTCGCCCACGGACGACTCACGCTGGCCGACTTCACGGAGGATGGACTCCGCGATGCCGCGACCCAGGCGCTCGCCGAGCGCGTGGAGCCACGGTTCGTGCCCGCGCTCGCGACCGCGGACGGCACGGAGGCGGGCATCGTGGATGTGCGCACCGCGGCCGGAACGACGAGCGCGCGGGTCGACGTCGCGCTCGGCCATCCCAGTCGGCCCTTGGACTTCGACGCCATCGCCGCGAAGTTCCGCGACTGCGCGACGTACGCGCGCCGTCCGCCCTCGAAGGCCGCGCTGGACGCGTGCGTCGATCTCGTCGACCGCCTGCCGTTCCTCGACGACGTGCGGACGTTGCTCTCCGGCCTCGGCGTGTGATTAGGTGCGGGGGAACCGCACGGTGAAGGGTGGCACAGCGATGAGCATGGACACGACATGGCTCGGAAGCCTGGTCGAGGATGGGCGCGTGCGAACGGAGATCTACACGGATCCGCGCGTCTTCGACGCGGAGATGGCGCGGATCTTCGGTCGCACGTGGGTCTACGTGGCGCACGAGAGCGAGATCGCCGAGCCGGGCGACTACAAGACCGCGACCATCGGCACGCAGCCCGTGATCGTCGTGCGCGACAAGGAGCGTCGCGTCCACGTGCTCTTCAACCGGTGTCGCCATCGAGGGGCCAGCGTGTGCCAGCGCGAGCGCGGCAACGCGCTCTACTTCCGCTGCGCCTACCACGGCTGGACGTACGACTGCGACGGCGCGCTGCTCGGGATGCCGTACGCTTCCCGGTACGACCCGAGCTTCGACCGCGACGCCATGGGGCTGGCCCAGGCGCCACGCGTGGACTCGCACCGTGGCTTCGTCTGGGCCAGTCTCGCTCCCGACGGCCCGTCGCTCCAGGAGCATCTCGGCCCGGCCGCGCGCTTCATCGACGAGGTCGTCGACGTCTCGCCCGCGGGCGAGGTGTCGCTCAGCGCGGGCTGCCAGCGCTACGGCTACGACGGGACGTGGAAGCTGCAGATGGAGAACGGGGTCGACGGCTACCACCCGAACTTCGTGCACCAGTCGTTCGCCGCGGCCATGAAGAAGATCTTCGCCGGTCGGTTCACGGCGGATTTCAGCGCCGCCTTCAGCGACGGCTCGCCCGCGGTGTCGCGCGACCTCGGCAACGGCCACGGCGTGCTCGACATGCGCTGCTTCGGCCCCTTCGCCGCGGACGAGCGAAACGGCGGCGGCTTCAACCTGGCCGTCTTCCCCAACCTGATCCTCATCGGCGCGCAGGGGCGATCGATCTGGCCCGTCTCGTGGAACCGCACCGAAGTCGTCGTGCAGCCGATGGTCGTGAAGGGGCTGGAGGAGCTCACGGAGAGGCGACTGCGCACGCACGAGCTGTTCTATGGGCCGGCGGGTTTCGGCCAGCCCGACGACGCCGAGATCTTCCGGCGCATGACCGAGGGGCTGCGCGCGGGTGGGATGGAGTGGGTCGACCTCTCGCGCGGTCTCGGCCGCGAGCGGGTCGAAGGCACGACGCTGGTGGGCCAGGTCACGGACGAGGTGCCGCAGCGCGGCTTCTACCGGATGTGGAAGCGGCTCATGACCGCGCCCCTCGACGCGGACGTCTCGGCCGCCGCGCGTCGATCGTGAGCGCGCTCACCGTCGCACGCGCCGACGTCGAGGCGCTCCTGTACCGCGAGGCGCGCCTCCTCGACGAGAATCGACTCGAGGCGTGGCTGGCCCTCTTCACCGACGACGCCGTCTACTGGGTTCCCGCGGGCGGCGATACGCCCGATCCGGCAAGACACGTCTCGCTCATCTACGACGATCGCCAGCGTCTCGGGCTGCGCGTCGACCGTCTCCAGGGCTCGCACGCCTACGCGCAGGACCCGCCGTCCCGGATCTGTCGCATCGTGAGCAACGTCGAGGTGGACGAGGCGCCGGGCGCGGACGCCGAGTTCGACGTCCACTCGGTGCTCGCGGTCGTGGAGGTGCGCGCGGGGAAGCAGCGGCTCTACGCTGCCCGCTGTCGGCACCGTCTGCGCGACGCGGCCGGGCTCAAGATCGCCCGCAAGGAGGTACGCCTCGTGAATCGCGACGACGTCTTCGACAACCTCACCCTGCTGCTGTGAGCACGGCCGACCGCGCCATCGTGGTGGAGAACGAGTTCGCACGCGTGCGCGTCGAGGCCTGCCGTGTCGGGAACGGCCAGCGCCTGCGCGTCGTCGATCTCAAGACCGGCATGTCGTTCACGCTCGACCCCCTCGCGCTGGAGGGACTGGCGTGGGCGACCGCCGACGATCTCGTGCGTTTCGTGAATCCCGCGACCATGCGACGCTGGCAAGAGTCGGAGTATCCGCTCTGAAGGAGAACGCACGATGGGCGTGACACAGCTCGGCTATCTCGGACTGAACGTACGTGACACGGCCGCCTGGGAGAAGTTCGCGACGCAGTTCATCGGGCTCCAGGTCTGGCCCGAGCGCGGCGAGGACGGCACGCTGTACATGCGCATGGACGAGCGGCACCACCGGTTCATGCTGACGCCGTCTGACACCGAGGGGGTGTTCTGCACGGGCTGGGAGGTCGCGAACGCCCAGGCGCTCGAGGAGACCGTGTCGCGTCTCAAGGCCAACGGGGTCACGGTGACGCCGGGAACGGAGGCCGAGGCGCGCAAGCGACGCGTGTGGGAGTTCGTGAAGTTCGATGATCCGACCGGGCTCTCCGGGGAGCTGTACTACGGCGCGCACGTCGATCATCGCCCCTTCACGCCGGGACGCGCGATCTCCGGATTCGTCACCGGCCCGTGCGGCATGGGGCATCTCGTCGTCGGCGTCGAGAAGGCGGCGCCCGTGCTCGCCTTCTACCGCGACCTGCTCGGGTTCCGGCTCACCGACTACATCGTGTGGGCCGAGCAGAAGGTCGACGTCACGTTCCTGCACTGCAACCCCCGCCACCACAGCATCGCGTTCGTCGAGGGCGCCAACGTGCCGCCGCGCGTGCTGAACCACTTCATGGTCGAGACCACGTCGCTCGACGATGTCGGGCGCGCGCACGACCTCGCCGACAGCATGGGACTCGACGTCATCCAGGCCCTCGGCCGTCACAGCAACGACATGGCGACCTCGTTCTACGTCGTGAATCCCTCGGGATTCGGTGTCGAGTACGGATGGGGCGCGATCCAGATCACCGACGAAGCGTCGTGGACCGTGCAGCACCACACGTCGGTGAGCATCTGGGGCCACCAGCGACGCAAATCGGCCAAGACGCTGTGAGACCGGTCGCGGACGTGACGGCGAGGAGGCATCGATGCGAGCGATGACGAGACGGGACGTGGTCACAGGCGCGGCGGTCGCCGCCGCGAGCGCTGCCGTCGGACGGGCCACCGTCGTGCGCGCGCAGTCGGCGCCCGTGCGTGTGGGGTTCCTCTATCCCGACCAGGGCGTGTTCACGCAGATCGGCTTCGACATGCGGGACGGCTTCCTGCTCTACATGAACGAGGTCGGCAACAAGGCGGGCGGACGGCCCATCGAGGTCCATCTCGAGACCAAGCCCACCAATAATCCCGACGTGGGCCTGACGAAGGCAAAGCGGCTGGCGGAACGCGAGAAGGTGCACATTCTCGGCGGCGTGGTCTCGTCGCCGGTGGCCTACGCGCTGCGGGGGTACGTCATCGAGCAGAAGCTGCCGTTCGTGATCATGAACGCCGGGGCGGACGGACTCACGCAGCGCCAGCGCAGCGAGTGGATCTTCCGCTCGTCGTACGCCAACTGTCAGTCCGCGCACCCTCTCGGCGACTGGGTGTTCAAGCAGGGCTACAAGAAGGTCGTGGTGGCGGGCTCGGACTTCATCACCGGCCACGAGAGCATCGGGCCGTTCGCACGGGTCTACACCGAGCTCGGCGGACAGGTCCTCCAGGAGATCTACCCGCCCCTCGGCACGCCCGATTTCGCCCCGTACCTGGCCCAGATCCGCAAGGACGCCGACGCCGTGGTCGTGCTCTTTGCGGGCGCCGACGCCGTGCGGTGGGTGAAGCAGTACGAGGAGTACGGGCTGAAGGGCACGCTGCCCCTCATCGGGAAGGGATCGATTACGGACGAGCTGATCCTCGCGCAGCAGGGCGACGCCGCCCTGGGCATCGTGAGCACGCTGCAGTGGAGCGCCGCCCTCGAGACGCCGCAGAACAAGAAGTTCCTCGCCGCCTACGAGAGCAAGTACAGGCGTCCCGCCACGCAGTACGCCGAGCAGGGCTACGTCGGCGCCCAGATGATCGTGAAGGCGCTCGACGCCGTGCGGGGCAACGCGGACGACAAGCCCGCGTTCCTCGCCGCCATGAAGAAGGTCGAGATCGACGCGCCCCGCGGTCCCGTGCACCTCGACGAGTACAACAATCCCGTCCAGACCGTGTACGTGCTGCGCACCGAGCGGAAGGGCAATCAGCTACAGAACACCGTGATCGGGTCGTACCCCAAGGTCAGCCAGTTCTGGAAGTGGACGCCGGAGCAGTTCCTCGCCATGCCCGCCTATCCCGATCTCAAGGGGAAGTGGGTGAAGTCGTGACGAGGCGCGAGGTCATCGCGCTCGCGGGCGCCAGTGCGCTGGCGTTCGGAAGCCGCGCGGCGCGCGCCGCGGATCCGCCCAAGACGGGGATGCCGCCGCCGCCCAACGCCATCCCGCCCGCCGACGCGCTCAAGCGTCTGATGGACGGCAACGAACGCTACGTCAAGAACGAGCTGAAGGAGCGTGACTTCTCCGCCGGACGCGCCGCGCGCGCGCAGGCGCAATATCCGTTCGCCGCGATCCTGGGCTGCGCCGATTCGCGCGTGGCGCCCGAGCTGGCCTTCGACGAGGGCCCGGGAGAGCTGTTCGTGATGCGGCTCGCCGGCAATATCGTGAACCCGGAGCTGCTGGCGTCGCTCGAGTACGGCGTTCAGTTCCTCGGCATCCCGTTCATCCTCGTGCTGGGGCATACCAAGTGCGGCGCCGTCGACGCTGCGATCAAGACGGTCAGAGCGAAGACCGTGTTGCCGGGGCATCTTCCGGGCCTGGTCGGCGCCATCAAGCCGGCGGTGATCGCCGCCGAGAAGACGGGCACGGGCGAGCTCCTCGACCGCGCGATTGTCGAGAACGTCCGCGCACAGGTGGCCCGCCTGAAGTCCGCGGCGCCCATCGTGCAGAAGTTTTACGCCGAGAAGAAGATCGACATCGCGGGCGGCGTGTACGACCTCGCCACGGGCAAGATCGGTCTCACCTAGCCGTCCTCGTGACGCGGCGGGCTCGCGGATCGGACCGGCCGCGCCCACACCGAGAACGGAGCGCTCGGTCGGTCAGCGGTCGATCCGTTCGGTGTCCACGGCGCGGCGATCCGTGAGGTTGAAGCGGTCGTCGTAGATCGGACGTCCGCCTGTCGTGGGTCCGGGATACTGCACGAGGAGGATCTCACCGCCGGTCTCGGTGAAGAAGTCGTCCTCGTAGTGCGGGTCGGGATGGAAGATCATCGTGCCCGGGCCGTACTCGCTGCCGCCGATCCGAAATGTTCCCTCCAGGATGTACCAGACCTGAGCGAAGTCGTGGTAGTGCAGCGGATGCCGGGCCCCGGGCTCCAGCCTGAGAATGCCGGCGTTCGGCTCGGTCGGCTGCTCCGTTCGGGGATGGAAGAGCATCTTCCCGGTCTCCCCCGGCCAGCGGATCGTCTCCCACTCGACCTCATCGCGGTGCCGCACCTGCATCGGACGGTGCGCGGCGAACTTCGCGTCGGGCGCCATATCCTTCCTCCTTGCACTTGCGCGTCGGCGTGGCCATCCCATCCGTCACGACCGCTTCGCGTCGCGCGCCAGATCGCCTGTCGCGCACGAGTTAGCGCCTGCGGGTCCCGCCGCGTGCCGGGACACCGATCTGTTGCTGTGCAGGCTCGGGCGTCGGTCGCAGCATGATCGTCCACGGCTCGCTCGGAACGGGCTTCACCGTGGTGCCATTCGAGCCACGCACCACGATCGATGATCCTTCGAGACTCAGGGGAGCATCGAGTCGGAACGTTCCCGCCGGTCGAAGGAAATCCGTCCCGGTCCACCCCGTCCCGATCGCGTATGTCACCTGGTACTCC
>JBKPPN010000472.1:0-6033 GCA_046733575.1 Candidatus Methylomirabilota bacterium
GTCACGCGCCGGCGGCCTACTCCACCACGTCTATGCCCGACGGGCAAGCGCCGGGCGCGAGCGAACGCCCGCCGGCGTCCGGGCGCGCGCTCCGCCCGCGCAACCGGTCGGGGGGAAAGCAGCGCCGCGCGCCGCGCCAGCCGCGCGAGAAGCGTCGGACGGGGCCGACGCCGCCGTCCGGGCCTAGAGAGACCGCAGGAAGTTCAGCAGGTCCTGCTTCTGCGTCTCGCCGAGTCCGAGGTAGCGCTCGACCACACGACTCGCCTCCGATCCCGAGCTGCGATGCGCGGTGATCGCATCGCCGAGGTCACGCGCGCGGCCGTCGTGCAGGAAGAAGAGCCGCTGACCCAGTCCCCACAGCGGGGCGGTGCGGAACTCGTCGGGGCCGGCGTCGCCCTGGAGGATGTCGTCGGCCAGTCCCACGCCCATGCGGTGCAGGAGGAGATCCGAGTAGAGCGGCACGGGCTGGTTGTTCAGGGCCGCGACGGTCGACGCGCCCGTGCGCAACATCGGCGTGTGACAGAGCGTGCACCCGACGTTGTCGAAGAGATTCCTGCCGCGGGTGATCGACGTCGCGCCGCCCGGCGTGTCGGGCGACGGGCGCGGCGGGGCGAGGAAGCGCATGAAGATGGCGAACTTCTCGATGTCGCTGAGGACCTCGATGCCGACGCCGTCCGTGTTCGTGGTGTCGTTCGGCGTGGCGGCGTACTGGCAGTCGGGTGTCTCGTCGCGCTCGCTGGGAAACAGCTCGTTGCTGATGCCCTGCTCGACGTTGTACGCCTCGCCCGCGAACACGAGGAGCGACTTGTTCTGCGCCTTCCAGCCGAAGCGTGTCACGGTCCCGTCGTTGCCGCTGCGGTTGGCGTTGCCGGTGGCGACGCGGTTCGCGCGTCCCCCGATGCCCAGCGTGGCCTTCGTCGAGCCGCGCGCGGACAGGCCGGCCAGGATCGTCGCGTCGGGAACCTGCTCGATCAGGCCCGCGCCGAACGTCGGGGTGGGAATCCGGAACACGACGTTGCCACGCGACACGTGGCCCGCGAAGTCGTCCTGCTGGAGGTGACAGTCGCTCGCGTCTCCGGTGGAATCGCGGCGGCCGCTGATCACGAAGAGGCCGTGCACGCCGCCGTCGCGGCTGCCGTCCGCCTTGTACTTGAAGCGCGCCTCGCGGATTGGTCCATCCAGGGTGAGGAACGAGGGCACCGCGTTCTTCGCGCCGAACGCGGTGGCCAGGGCGACCTGCGGATTCACCGGGCCGCTCGAGCCGCCCGTGGCGGGATGCGAATGGCACCCCGCGCAGCTGTCCAGGTTGAAGCGTGGGCCGAGCCCGTCGCCCACGCCGTCGGCCTCCTCGAACGCCTTCATCGATTCCGTGAAGTACTCTTGCTGCCTGGGCGTGAGACCGTTCAGCATCGTCGCCGCCGCCGGGCCCGAGCGCGGACCGGGATCCTTGGCCACGAACTGTCCCTTCGCGAAGCCATGCACGAGCAACACCGACACGCTCGCGATCGCGAGCAACCACCGCATCCTCATCCGCTGTGCTCCTTCCGGAGTCAGATCTCCGAATCGTGGTGCTGTCGATGAAACGACGCGGCGGGGAGCGGCAACGGATGTGCCATGCGCGTCCCGGACGGCTGTCGCGGTCAGATCCACCCGGCGGCGCGAGGACGGGCGTCACCGCACGGGCGCCACCGACGCCGCGCGTGTCAGGCGTGTGACATCGCGCTACGATAAGCGCCGTGAAGAAGCCAGTGACGTTCTACAGCGAGGGCGTACGCCTGGACGGCGACATCTACGTTCCCGATGGTCTCGCGCGCGGAACACGGCGCGCCGCGATCGTTCTGTGTCACGGCTACACCGGCGTCAAGGACCTCTACCTGCCGGACAACGCACGCGTGCTCACCGAGGCGGGATACGTCGTCATGACCTTCGACTACAAGGGCTGGGGCAAGAGCGAAGGCTCGCGCAGTCGACTGGCGCCCTACAGCCGCGTCGCCGACGTGCGCGCCGCGCTCACGTTCGTGTCGACGTTGCCCGAGGTCGACCCGGAGCGCCTCGGCATCTACGGCACCAGCTACGGGGGCGCGACGGTGGTGTGGGTGGGTGCCGTCGATCCGCGCGTGAAGGCGGTGGTCAGCGTGGTCGGCATCGGCAACGGCGCGCGCTGGATGCGGAGCGTCCGCCGTCCCGACGAGTGGCACGATCTCCTCGAGCGCTCGGCGCGCGACCGCGCACGCCGCGCCGTCGAGGGCGCGTCGGGGTTCGTGGCGCGTGAGGAGATCCTCCTTCCCGATCGACAGTCGGCCGATCTCGCCGCGAAGGCGCGCAAGGACAACCCGAACGCCGTGGGCACGATCCCGCTCGAGTACATCGACGAGACCCTGGAGTTCAACCCGGAGTGGGTCGTGGACCGCATCGCCCCGCGTCCCGTGCTGTTCATCACCACCGACGACGATCGACTCGTGCCCCCCGAGGAGTCGCGCTCGCTCTACGCGCGGGCGGGTGAGCCGAAGAAGCTCGTGGTGCTGCACGGCTACGGGCACTACGAGGTCTACGCGGAGCCCGCCTTCTCCGACGTCATGCAGGAGACCGTGGCCTGGTACCGCCAGTACCTCGGCGACCCGCGCTCACGATGAGCGGGCCGCGACGTTCGATCATCGTGGTGCGACGCTGCCGTCGATCCTGAACCGAGGCGGGTGAGCGATGGACTTCGAGTGGGCGGCCGAGCACGAGGCCTTTCGGCGCGAGTTCCGGGACTGGCTGGGCAAGCATCTCCCCGCCGAGCTGTGTCTGGACGATGCAGCGGACGATCGCGTGGCGAGCGATCGAGAGACGTTCGAGAAGCGGCGGCAGTGGCAGAAGACGATGCATGCGGCGGGCTGGGTGGGGATCACGTGGCCCCAGGAGTACGGAGGCCGCGGGCTCGGGTTGATCGAGCGCGTGATCTGGGACGAGGAGTACGCCGCGGCGCGGGCGCCCGTGCTGCCGGGCAACATGGCGCTCAACCTCGTCGGGCCGACGATCATCCACTGGGGCACCGACGAGCAGAAGCAGGCGCACCTGCCGCGCATCCTGAGCGGCGACGAGGTGTGGGCGCAGGGTTTCTCGGAGCCGAATGCGGGCTCCGACCTCGCCAGTCTGCAGACGCGTGCCGTCCCGCGCGGCGACGACTTCGTCGTCAACGGGCAAAAGGTGTGGACGTCGGGCGCGCAGTACGCGCACTGGATCCTGGTCCTGGCGCGGACGAATCCCGACGTGCCGAAGCACAAGGGCATCAGCGCCTTCCTCGTGCCGCTGTCCACGCCCGGCATCACCGTGCGTCCGCTCGTGCTCGCCACGGGCCACCACCACTTCAACGAGGTGTTCTTCGAGGACGTGGTCGTGCCCCGGGCCAACCTCCTCGGGCCCATCGACCAGGGATGGAAGGTCTCGACGACGACGCTCATGCACGAGCGACACTCGGCGGGCGCGCGCAACAACGCGGCCCAGGTGGAGCGCTTGCTGCAGCTCGCGCGTGAGCTCCCGCACGACGGCGGCACGGCGTGGGACGATCCGGTCATCCGGCAGCGGCTGGTGCAGCTCGCGATCGACTGTGAAGCCTTCCGCCTCACGCGACTGCGCAGTCTCACCCGGCAACTCCGCGGCGAGCCGCCCGGGCCCGAAGGGTCGATCCTGAAGCTGAGCGGCTCGGAGCTAGGCCTGCGCATCGCCGACGCGGCCGGGGAGCTACTCGGGATGCACGCGCTCGTCAACGAGTCCTCCGCCGCCGTGCCCGACGCGCCGCGCTGGTTCAACCGGCTCGTGGCGGCGCGCCAGTACACCATCTCCGCAGGCACGAGCGAGATCCAGCGCAACATCCTGGGCGAGCGCGTCCTCGGGCTGCCGAAGGGGTAACGTCGGGCACATGCAGTGTCCGGCCTGTGGCCAGGACAATCCGGGCCACGCCAAGTTCTGTCTCGAGTGCGGGCAGCGTCTGCCCGCGGCGTGCGCGTCGTGCGGCCATCCGCTCGTCGAGGGCGGCAAGTTCTGCGTCGAGTGCGGTTCGCCCGTCGGGGTCGCGGTGACGGCGCCGGTGCCGGCCGAGCCGCCGCCGGCGGCGACCACCGTGTCGCCCGCATCGGCGTCCCGCGCCACCGCCGGTCCGGACGTCTACACGCCGCGTCATCTCGCGGAGAAGATCCTCGCTGCGCGCAGCGCCGTGGAGGGCGAGCGCAAGCCGGTGACGGTGCTGTTCTGCGACGTGGTGAGCTCGACCGCGCTCGCGGGTGATCTCGGTGCGGAAGGCATGCACGGGCTGCTCAACCGCTTCTTCGAGCTGGCCCTCGGCGAGGTCCATCGCTACGAGGGCACGATCAATCAGTTCCTCGGCGATGGCTTCATGGCGCTGTTCGGCGCGCCCATCGCGCACGAGGACCACGCGCGGCGCGCGGTGCTGTGCGCGCTCGATCTCCTGCGCGCGGTGGAAACGCATCGCTTCGAGGTGGAGCCGGGACGACGGGTGAGCGTCCGCATCCGTCTCGGTCTCCACACGGGCTTCGTGGTCGTCGGCGCGATCGGCGACAACCTGCGCATGGACTACACCGCAGTCGGCGACACCACGCACCTCGCGGCGCGCCTGCAGCAGCTCGCCGAGCCCGGAGCGATCGTCGTGAGCGACGTGACGGCGCGCCTCGTGCGCGGCTACGTGCGTCTGGACGCGCTGGGGCCGACGGAGATCCGCGGCCGCGCCGGGCGCGTGGACCTGTTCCGCGTGGTCGGGCACGGAGCGCGGCGCTCGCCGCTCGACGCCGTCGACGACCGTCCGCTGAGTCGCTTCGTCGGCCGTGACCGCGAGGTCGGCGTGCTGAGCGATCTCTTCCGCGACGTCGAGGCCGGGCGCGGTCAGACGGTCGGGCTGGTGGGCGAGCCCGGCGTGGGCAAGACGCGCTTGCTCCTCGAGTTCCAGCGACGGATCGCGGATCGCGACGTCGCCTATCGCGAGGGCCGCTGCCTCTCCTTCGGGAGCGCGATCCCGTACGGTCCCGTGCTGGACCTCGTGCGGGCCGCCGCGAGCCTGGTCGACAGCGACCCCCCCGAGACGTCGATCGACAAGCTGCGCGCGACACTTCTTCATCTCGGCATGGACGCCGCGGCCGGCACGCCGTTTCTCGCCCATCTTCTCGGCCTCAAGGACGAGGACAACACCTCGCTGGCCGGGCTCAGTCCCGAGGCCATCAAGCTGCGCACGTTCGAGACGCTGCGGCAGATGACCGTGAACGAGGCGCGGCGGCATCCCGTGGTCCTCGCCGTCGAGGACCTGCACTGGATCGACCGCACGTCGGAGGAGTACCTCGCCTCGCTCGTGGACGCGCTGCCCGGCGCGGCGATTCTCCTCGTCGGCACGTATCGTCCCGGGTACCGGCCTCCATGGATGGGGCGCTCGTACGCGACCCAGGTGTCGATCACCCGGCTCGGCGACGCGGAAAGCCTGAGCGTGCTTCGCTCCGTGTTCCCCGACGTCGAGGTGAGCGATCGCGTCGCCTCCCTGATCCTGGACAAGGCCGACGGCAACCCGTTCTTCCTGGAGGAGCTGGCCCGCGCCCTGCGACGAGCCGACGACCCGACGCCGACGCTGGCCGTGCCGGATACTGTGCACGGCGTGCTCACGGCGCGGATCGACCGACTCGCCGACATGCCGAAGCGCGTGCTGCAGACGGCCTCGATCCTCGGTCGGGAGTTCTCGCTCCGGCTGCTCGACGCGATCTGGGACGGCGGGGGGCTCGCGGAGCACGTGCACGAGCTGGTGCGGCAGGAGTTTCTCTACGAGCGCGCCGACGCGCCCGAGCGGATGTACGTCTTCAAGCACGCGCTGACCCAGGACGTGGCGATGTCGACGCTGCTCGCGGCGCGCCGTCGCGAGCTGCACCTCCGCGCCGGTCACGCCCTCGCCGCGCAGTCGCCCGATCGGCTGCGTGAGCTGGCGCCCTTGCTCGCGCACCACTACTTCGCCGCCGAGGCGTGGCCGCTCGCGTGCGAGTACGCTGCGCGCGCCGGAGC
>JBKPPN010000473.1:0-11929 GCA_046733575.1 Candidatus Methylomirabilota bacterium
TCGTGGGCGGTCCGTCGGGATGTCCGGTCATGCTCATCGCGCCCGCCATCGCCTGCGCGATCCACTCGAAGCTCTTGTACTCCGCGTACGGCCCCGTGTTCCCGAACCCCTTCACCGAGGCGAGGATCAGCCGCGGATTCAGCCCCGACAGCACGTCCCACCCGAGGCCCAGCCGCTCCAGCGCGCCCGGCCCGAGATTCTCGACCACGACGTCCGCCGTCTTCGCCATCTCGCGAAACATGTCCCGCCCGCGCGGCGACTTGAGATTCAGCGTGATGCCCCGCTTGTTCGAGTTCAGCAGCAGGAAGAACCACGCGTCCTCTCCTCGCTTGTCCGACAGCGCGGTCCGTCCCTGCTCCCCACCCGGCGGCTCGATCTTGATGACATCCGCCCCCAACCACCCCAGCATCTGCGTCGCACTGGGGCCTGCCTCGTACTGCGTGAGGTCGAGCACGCGGAGACCGTCGAGCGCTTTCCCCATTTGCTTTCTCCTGCAGGCGGCTGAAAAAGGCCCATCTGCGTCGTTGGCGCCCTCGGCCGCCGGCTCACCGTACTCGGAGTACGGCTCGCCCGCGGCTCTCGGGCGCCGCCTAGCATCTGGACCTTTTTGAGCCGCCTGCGCCGCGTTTTCCACGGCCTTCGAAATCGAAGTTGAACCGCCAGCCGAAGCGCGAACGGCAACCGATCCCCGAGCAGCGTCCCGGGCCCCCCGGGACGCTTGCCAGCGTCGGGTGGTCTCGGGGGGTCGTCGAGACCCCCATGATGTCCGTCGTTGGCGCCTCGGCCGCGCGCTCATCGTACTCGGATACGGCTCGCGTGCGGCTCTCGGGCGCCGCCTGGCATCTGCACTTTTTTGAGCCGCCTGCGCCGTGTTTTCCACGGCGTCTGAACCGAAATTGAACCTCCAGCCGACGCGCAAAGCGCGAGGCGACAACGCGCTTCCCCGAGCAGCGTCCCGGGTCCCCCGGGACGCTTGCGAGCGTCGGGGGGGGTTGGGGGGCGGTTCGACCGCCCCCCATGATGTTAGGTCTGGTACGCGGAGAAGCGGACGGTCTGGGCGCGGGCCTGGTCGTCGGTGATGACGTTCACCACGGCGGGCCGGCCCGACGTGTATGCGCGCTCGAGCGCGGGGCGGATCTCGCTCGGCTTCTCCACGAATTCGCCGTGGGCGCCGAGCTCCATCGCGACGCGATCGTACCGGGTGTGCCCGAGATTCCGTCCGGGCTTGGGCAGGGGCAGCGCCCACGACGTGTTGGCCGTCCAGCCGCCGTTGTTCGAGATCACGACCACGACGGGGATCCTGTGCCGGACGGCGGTGTCAATCTCCATCGCGTTGATGCCGTACGAGCCGTCACCGTGCAGGACCACGACCTGCTTGTCGGGCTTCGCCACCTTCGCGCCGACGCCGAAGGGCAGGCCCACGCCCATGCAGCCGAACGCGCCCGAGTTCAGGCGGTGGCCGGGCACGAAGGTCGGGATCGACTGGCGGCCGTAGTTCAGGATCTCCTGACCATCGACGACGAGGATGGCGTCGCGCTGACAGAAGTCGCGGACCTCCTTGCAGAGGCGCAGGGGATGGATCGGGGTATTCTCCGACGACATCGCCTTCTCCTGCTCGGCGCTCTTCTCGGCGTCGATCACGCGCAGGCGGCCGACCCACGCCGCGTAGCGCTTGGGATCGATCGCGCCGCGCGCGCCCTCCACGAGCTGCTCCAGCACCGCGCGCGCGTCGCCCACGATCGGCACGTCGACGTCGCGGTTCCAGCCGAGCTGGGTGGGATTGATGTCGACGTGGATGACCTTGAGCGTCTTGCTGAAGCGCGGCGGCCGACCGTACTGCACGACCCAGTTGAAGCGCGTGCCGACGGTCAGGAGCACGTCGGCGTCCGTGAATGCGGTGCTGCGCGCGTTGAGAAAGGCGAGAGCGTGGTCTTCGGGGACCGTGCCGCGCGAGATCGGCGTGGTGTAGAAGGGAATGCCGGTGGTCTCGACGAGCTGCTGGAAGGCGGCGGCGCCGTCCGACCACCACACGCCGCTGCCGCCGAGAATCACCGGACGCTCCGCCTTCGCCAGCAGCGCGATGGCCTCCTGGATGGCGCCCTGGTCGCCGCGCGGCCGGGGCAGCGTCTTCCACGCCGGCGGGAAGACGACCTTCTCCTCGTCGACCTTCTCCCCCAGCACGTCACCGGGCAGGTCGAGGTACACCGGGCCGGGACGGCCGGTGGTCGCCTGACGGAACGCGGTCGCCACGATCTCGGGGATGCGCCGCGCGTCGTAGATGCGGTCGGCCCACTTGGTGACGGGCTTGAAGACGGCAACCTGGTCGATCTCCTGGAAGGCTTCCATGCCGAGGTAGATCCGCGGACTCGATCCACCGATGGCGACGAGCGGCGCGGCGTCGGTGAAGGCGTTCGCCACGCCGGTGAGCAGGTTGGTCGCCCCGGGGCCGGAGCAGCCCATCGCCACGCCGGGCTTCCGCATCACGCGGCCCCACGCGTGCGCGCTCAGCGCGGCGGCCTGCTCGTGGCGCGTGTCGATGGCGCGGATGCCGAGCTTGATGCACGTGGCCTCCGTCTCCAGCATCGGACCACCCATGACGTAGAACATCGTGTCGACACCCTGCGAGCGCAGGGCCTGGGCGAGCAACTCTCCTCCGAGCACGGTCCCCATGGCGTCCCTCTCCTTACGCGGGCTGCGTGGGGCGACTCTATCACCTTGCTCGACGCCGTCTCACCTCACGGCCGGGCCGGCTTGCGGACCTCGACGCGCTCGCCGACGTCGATCACCATCAGGTCCTCGCCGACCTCGAGCGGACCCGCATACGTCTTCCGCGTGGCGGGGACCAGGTCCTGCTCGGTCGCGGTCGGCAGCACGATGTGCGAGTAGACGGCGAGCCGGGGTCGCGTGCGGGTGAAGACCTCTCCGGCCTGCTCCGGCGTGACGTGATGTGCCACCACGCTTCGCGTGCGTTCGGCCGCGACGCCGGCGCGCTGGAACGTCTCGGGCGCGGCCACCTCGTGCACGAGCACGTCGACGCCTTGCGCGTGCTTCACGAGATTGGCGGACACGCGGGTGTCGCCGGACAGCACCACCGAGCGCCCGGCGTGGTCGATGCGGTAGCCGAAGGCCGGGCGCACGGGCGCATGATCGACCTCGAACGCGGTCACCTTCACGCCGCCGACGTCGTACACGAGGCCCTCGCCGATGTCGTGCGCGAGGATCACGACGCCCTCCGGCGCGGCGCGGTCGTCGTAGAGCCGCATGCGGATGTCGAACTCGAACGCCTGCTCCAGGTGCGTCATCATCTTGGCCGTCCCGCGCGGCCCCCACACCGCCAGCGACGTGCTGCGCCCCGGCGACGTCAGCCAGCCCGTGAGCCAGAGATCCGGGAATCCCACCACGTGATCCGAGTGCAGATGCGTGAAGAAGACGCCCTTCACGTCCTGCCAGTTCACCTTCATCTGGTGCAGCCGCTGGAGCGCTCCGCGCCCGGCGTCGAACAGCAGGCGCTGACCGCCCGCCTCGACCAGGATGCTGGGCCCGAAGCGGTGCATCACGGGCGGCGGACAGCCGGTGCCGAGCAGCGTGACGGTGATGTCGGCGGCCCGCGCGTCCACCGGCGCGAGCGCGGCGACGATCGTCGCGATGAAGAGCACGATCGAGCGAGGGGTTCGGACCATCGGTCGGCTCCTTTCGGGTGCCGGGCAGGATGGTGGGAACGGGGCGCGCCCGTCAAGCTCTGGCGGACGCCGATCGCGCCGGCCGCGATCGGCTGCGGCGGGGCACGCCGCGGGCGAGCAGCGCTCTGAGCGCACGCAGCGCGGCCGACTCGTGACCCGGCCGCCACACGAGCATCGTCCGTGCGCGCGCCACCTCGGGAGGAAGCGCGTGCACGCGCACGGTGTTCCGCGCGCCGGCCACCCGGACGACGGAGCGTGGGACAACCGCGATCCCGGCGCCCGCCGCGACGCACGCCACGATGGCGTGATACGACGCGAACTCCATGACGTGCGCGGGCGCGATGCCGCCGCGTCCGAGCCAGGCTTCCAGGCGACGACGGTACGAGCAGCCGGTCGCGAAGGCGATGATGGTGGCGCGGGCGATGTCGCGGGCGCGGGCCACGCGGCCCCAGCCGCGCGGCGTGATCAGCGCGAGCTCCTCGGTGAAGACGGGCAGGGCGGCGAGCTCGTGCGCGTCGAAGGGCTCGGCCACGAAGGCGGCCTCCACCTCGTCGCGGCGGACGAGCGTGACGAGCGCTCCGCTGGTGCCCGTCACCAGCTCGATGCGCACATCGGGATGCGCGCGGTGGTAGCGGGCCAGCACGGGCGGCAGCCGTGTCGCCGCGGTGCTCTCGAGGGTGCCGAGCCGGAGCGTGCCGCGCGGATCGTCGCCACGCACGGCGGCCTCCGCCTCGGACGAGAGGCCGAGGAGCCGGTCCGCGTAGTCGAGGAGCAGCTTGCCCTGCGGCGAGAGCACGAGGCGTCGTCCCTGGCGCACGAAGAGCGCCGTGCCGAGCCGGGCCTCGAGCTGCTTCACGCGGGTGGTGACGTTCGATTGCACGCGGTGCAGGGTGGCCGCGGCGCGGCTGATGCCGCCCTGCTCGGCCACCGTCTTGAAGATGTGCAAGGCGACCAGGTCGATCGTTCCCATCTCGAGAACCATTCCATCTCGATTATTCATTTTTCGCAATGGCGAATCGCAGGCACACTCGGCGGCATGGGGACTGCCATCACCGGACTCGTCGCCCTCGCCGTCGCGATGGGCATCGGACGGTTCGCCTTCACGCCGATCCTGCCCATGATGCAGGCCGATGGCCTGCTCTCCGTCACGACGGGGGGCTGGCTCGCCTCCGCGAACTACGCCGGCTATCTCGTGGGCGCACTCTCCGCCGCGGTCATTCGTTCGTCGCCCGCGCGCATCATCCGCGCAAGCCTGGCCGCCATCGCGGTGACCACGTTCGCCATGGCGGTCACCCCGTCGCTCGCGGGCTGGGTCGTGCTGCGCGTGCTGGCCGGCGTGGCGAGCGCGTGGGTGCTCGTGTCGGTGTCGTCGTGGGCGCTCGGCGTGCTGGCCGCGCTGGGTCGTCCCCGACTCGGGGGCGTCGTGTTCGCAGGCGTCGGCACCGGGATCGCCGTGGCGGGGGCGCTCTGCCTCGTGCTCATGCACGGCGCCGCGAGCGCGGCGACGGCGTGGGCGACGCTGGGGGTCGTCGCCCTGCTCGCGACGGCGACGATCTGGCGCCGCGTGGGTGCCGCGTCCGCCCCGAGCACGGTGTCGCGTCCGTCGCGCGGCCCTCGCGCCCGACGTCGACGGGAGACGCTGCGCCTCGTCGCGTGCTACGGCGCGTTCGGCTTCGGCTACATCGTGCCCGCGACGTTCCTGCCCGCGATGGCGCGGCACGAGATCCGCGACCCGCTCGTGTTCGGCTGGTCGTGGCCCGTGTTCGGCGCGGCCGCGGCCGTGTCGACGCTGGTCATCGCGCTGGTGCCGCGCGCGGTCGACAGCCGCTGGCAGTGGGCGGTGAGCCAGGCGTTGCTCGCCGTCGGCGTGGCGCTGCCCGCGCTCCGTCCCGGCCTTGCGCCCATCATGGTCGCCGCGCTGCTCGTGGGCGGCACGTTCGTCGTCATCACGATGCTCGGGATGCAGGAGGCGCGACGCGTCGGGGGCGAGGACGCGACCGTGGTGATGGCCGCCATGACGTCGGCCTTCGCGCTGGGCCAGGTCGGCGGCCCACTCATGGTGAGCGGACTGGTGGCGATGGGCGGCACGGTGGCGCAGGCCCTCGAGGTCGCCGCCGCGCTGCTCGCCGTGAGCGCGGTGGTCCTGGTCGTCGGCGCGCCGCGCGGCGACGTCGCCACGCGCGCGACGGTGCGCGCGGGCACGGCCGACTCGCGTTCGTCGGTCGCCTGACCTCCGCGCGCGTTCAGCCGCCGCACATGCAGGCGGGGAACCGAGGCCCGGAATCCGTCGCGCGCGTCCGTCCATCGCAACCGGGAGGCGAAAGCCGGGAAGGCGGTGGAGATGAGCGAGACGGTGCACGAGGGCGAGCTCGAGGTGCAGCGTCGGGCCGGCGTGCCGCAGCGGTCGCGGCGCCATCCCGACGTCATGGCGCCCGCGGTCCAGCGGTTCCTGGCCGCCCAACGCATCGCTGTCCTCGCCACGCTGGACGCCGATGGGCGCGTGTGGGCATCCATGCGCACCGGTGCGCCCGGGTTCCTGCGTGCGCGCGAGAACTCGGTGCTCGAGATCGGCGGTACCGGTCACCCCGACGACCCGCTGCACGTCAACCTGCGATCGCCGTCGGCGGCCGGCCTGCTCGCCATCGATCTCGGCGCACGACAGCGGGTGCGCGTGAACGGCACCGCGCACCTCGAGCCCGACGGAGCGATCGTCCTCGCGACGCAGCAGGTCTACGGGAACTGTCCCCAGTACATCCATCCCCGCGATGTCGCCGGCACACGTGCGGTGGGTCGTATGCCTGCGCTCATCGCCGAGCGTCTGGACGAGCGTCACGCTAGCCGACTGGCGAGGGCGGACACCGTCTTCCTCGCCACCGCGCTGCCCGACGTGGGCGCCGATGCCTCGCATCGCGGCGGGCCTCGAGGATTCCTTCACGTCGTGGACGACGGTACCCTCGTGTTCCCGGACTACCCCGGCAACAACTACTTCAACTCGCTGGGGAACATCACGGCGTATCCTCGGGCCGGGCTGCTCGTGCCCGACTTCTCGTCCGGCGACGCGTTACAGGTGGCGGGCCGGGCGCGCATTCTGTGGGAGAGTCCGATGCTGTCACGCTTCCCCGGCGCCCGGCGGCTCGTCGAGGTGAGCATCGACCGCGTCGTGGACTTGCCGGGCGCGATCGCGCTGCGCTTCGATGCTGCCCCGACGGCTGACGTCGGCTGACCGCGGATGGGTCAGCAGCGGGTGACGTGCGCCGAGACAGCGAGCCAGCGGCCGTTGCGTCGAGCCCAGACGTCGGTGTAGCGGCCGGCGCCTGGCGTGCCGTCGGGCCGGACGTAGCTGGTGCGGGCGTGAATGATGGCGACGTCGCCCATGACGCGCACGAGGACGTCGTGGGCCTGGAGCTTCGCGATCGAGACGGGCTGCGCCGTCTGCTTCAGGAACGTCTGGCGGTCGACGAGCGAGCCGTCGGGGTGGCTGCAGAGAAAGTCGTCGGCCAGGATCTCGTCGAAGCGGCGGACGTTGCCCTGCTGGACGGAGTCGATGTAGTCGCGGTTCAGGCCTTCGAGGACCTCGCGATCCGACATGGCGTCTCTCCTCACGGTCGACGTTTCACGGATGCGGGCGCGCGGTGTCTTAGGGGGCCGAGGAGGACGACATGACCACACCCGACACTGCCGCTGCCGCGCTGGCCCGATTCGACCACGCCTGGGAAGCCCTCGACAAGACCGTCAAGACCCTCGATCGTCGGGCGCTGACCGAGGTCCGTGATCCCGCCGGCTGGTCGGCGAAGGACCATCTCATGCACCTGGCCCTGTGGGAGCAGGCGCTGCTGGCCAGAGTCGATGGCCGGCCGCGCCACGAGGTGCTGGGCCTCGACGCCTCCACGGAGGGTTCGCAGGACTGGGACACGCTGAACGCGGCGATCTTCGCCCGCACCCGCGACGAGCATCTCGGCGACGTGCTCCGCACCTTGCAGGAGACGCACGACACCACGCGCGCCCGCCTGCTCACCATCGTCCACGGCGGCGCCGCCGCGGAGAAGACGGACTCCGCGCGCGTCCTCCTCGAAGGTCTTCCGGACTACATCGACCACTACGATCAGCATCGCGGCTGGATCGAGACACTCGTCGCGGGTGCGTAGCCGTCGCTGACTCGAGGGGCGGCGGGGCTGCGCCGCGCCGCCTCCGGGCCGCACGCGGTTGGCGGCCGTCGAGGTGCCCATGGAAGTCAATCGCGCGCCGTGGCAGTTGAAATACAATGCCCCGGCCGCGAGATGAGTCGATGAGTCGTCCGTCCGCTGGAGCTCGATTCCGGGCTGCGCTCGTCGCGGAACGTCCGCTGCAGGTCGTCGGGTGCATCAATGCCTACGCAGCGCGGCTGGCCGAGCGCACGGGCTTCAAGGCGATCTACCTCTCGGGCGGCGGCGTGGCCGCGGGGTCGCTCGGCGTGCCGGATCTCGGCATCAGCACGCTGGACGACGTGCTCACCGACGTGCGTCGCATCACGGCCGTCACCGACCGGCCGTTGCTCGTCGACGCGGACACGGGCTTCGGCTCGGCGTTCAACATCGCGCGGACCGTGCGCTCGCTCGTCAGCGCGGGAGCCGGGGGTCTGCACATCGAGGACCAGGTGCAGGCCAAGCGCTGCGGTCATCGGCCCGGGAAGGCGGTCGTGGCTCAGGAGGAGATGGTCGACCGCATCAAGGCCGCGGTGGACGCGCGAACCGACGACACGTTCGTCGTCATGGCGCGCATCGACGCGATCGCGGTGGAGGGCGTGGACGCCGGGCTGGCGCGGGCGCGCGCCTGCGTCGACGCGGGCGCGGACATGATCTTCCCGGAAGCGGTCACCGATCTCTCCGTGTACCGGCGCTTCGTGGACGAGATCGGCGTGCCGGTCCTGGCCAACATCACCGAGTTCGGCGTCACGCCGCTCTTCACGCGGGACGAGCTCGCGAGTGCCGGCGTGGCGATCGCGCTCTATCCGCTCTCCGCGTTCCGCGCCATGAGCGCGGCGGCGCTGCAGGTCTACCAGGCGCTGCGACGCGACGGCACCCAGAAGGCCGTCGTCCCGACCATGCAGACCCGCGCCGAGCTCTACGAGTTCCTGGACTACCACGCGTACGAGCGAAAGCTCGACGACCTGTTCGCCCGGGAGCGCGAGTGATGGCGAGCTACGACGCCGCCGTCGTCGGAGGCGGCCTCGTCGGCATGGCGACGGCCTATCATCTCGTGCGGGCGGGGCTTCGCACCGTGCTGCTCGATCGCGGCGATGCCGGACGCGCCACCGACGCCGGCGCCGGCATCCTGTCGCCGGAGACGAACAGTCGCGATCCCGAGTCGTGGTTCCGCTTCGCGGTCGACGCCGTCGATCACTATCCGACCCTGATCGACGAGCTGGGGGAGGCGGGTGAGCGCGACACCGGCTATGCCCGGTGCGGCAAGCTCGTGGTGTGCGCGTCCGACGACGAGCGCGAGGCCTTTGCGCGGGCCAAGGCGATCATCCTCTCGCGACGCGTGGCGCGCGGTCGTCCCGCACCGGACGAGCTGCACGAGGTGTCACCGCGCGAGGCGCGCGAGCTCTTTCCCGCCCTGGGCGACGTGCGCGGCGCGATCTACTCGCGCGTCGCGGCGCGCGTCGACGGCCGCCGGCTCAACGCTGCCATCGAGCGCGCGGCGACGCGGCGCGGACTCGTCGTTCGTCACGGCAGCGTACGCGGTCTCGACGTCACGCGCGACCGCGCCACGGGCATCGTCGTCGACGACGACACGCTGACCGTCGGCTGCGTCGCCATCGCGGGCGGCGCGTGGTCGCCGGCGTTCGGCGTCCAGCTCGGCGTCACGATTCCCGTCGCGCCCCAGCGCGGCCAGATCCTCCACCTCCGCGTGCACGAGGACACGAGCCGCTGGCCCATGGTGAGCGCGTTCCACGGCCATTACATGCTCGCGTGGCCGGACGGGCGCGTCACGGCGGGCGCCACGCGCGAGACGGGGTCCGGCTTCGCCCCGCACACGACGGCGGCCGGCGTTCACGAGGCGCTCGGCGAGGCGTTGCGCGTGGCGCCGGGGCTGGCCGGCGCGGAGATCGCCGAGGTGCGGGTCGGACTGCGCCCGCTCACGTCCGACGGGATGCCGGTGCTCGGCCCCGTGCCCGGCGTCGAGAACGTCTTCCTCGCCACGGGCCATGGCCCGACCGGACTGACCCTCGGCCCGTACAGCGGCAAGATCGTGGCCGACCTGATGATGGGCAAGCCGGCGTCGAGCGACATCGGCGCCTTCGCCCTCACGCGCTTTCCGCACGCGCGCTGAACCGACGTCGCAAGGAGGACTGACGTGCCGAGAGTCGACATCGCCGTCTCCGACATCCCGCGTCCGCTCGCGCACTACACGCCGGCCGCGCGCGCCGGCGATCTCGTGTTCGCGGCGGGTCAGCTCGCGAGCGATTTCAAGACGGGCGTCGCGCCGGCGGCGCGGATCGATCCCGCGTTCCCGTACTACGGCTCGGCGATCAAGAAGCAGACCCGCTACGTGCTGGAGAACCTGAAGCGGACGTTCGTCGCCGCGGGGACGTCGCTGGAGCACGTGGTGAAGGCACAGGTGTTCATGACCGACCTCGTGAACTTCGATGCCTTCGACGAGGTCTGGCGCGAGTTCTTTCCCACCCCGCCGCCGCGCACGACGGTCGGGACGAGCGGGCTGCTGATTCCCGGGACGCTGGTCGAGATCGATCTGGTGGCCGTCCTGCCCTCGGCGCGGCCGCAGCGCATCGCGGTCGCCGACATCCCGCAGCCGCTTGCGCACTACACGCCGGTGACCCGCGCGGGCGAGGTCGTCTTCGCGGCGGGACAGATCGCGAGCGACTACCGGACGGGCGTGCCGCCGGAGGCGCGGGTCGATCCGGCCTTTCCGTACTACGGCTCCGACATCAAGCGGCAGGCGCGCTACGTGCTCGAGAACCTGTCGCGCACGTTCAAGGCGGCCGGCACGTCGCTCGACCACGTCGTCAAGGCGCAGGTCTTCATGACCGATCTCGGTCACTTCACCGGCTTCGACGAGGTGTGGAAGGAGTTCTTCCCCACGCCGCCCCCGCGCACGACCGTCGGCACGACCGGACTCCTCGTGCGCGACACGCTCGTCGAGATCGATCTCATCGCCGCCATGCCGTCGGCACGACGCGAGCGCATCGCGGTCCCCGACATCCCGCAGCCGCTCGCCCACTACACGCCGGTCACCCGCGTCGGGGACGTGGTGTTCGCGGCAGGGCAGATCGCGAGCGACTATCGCACCGGCGTGCCCGCCGCGGCGCGACTCGATCCCGCCTTCCCGTACTACGGCTCCGAGATCAAGCGGCAGGCGCGCTACATCCTCGAGAACCTGGCCCGGACGTTCAAGGCGGCGGGGACGTCGCTCGAGCAGGTGGTGAAGGCGCAGGTCTTCATGACCGACCTGGCGCACTTCTCGGCGTTCGACGAGGTGTGGAAGGAATTCTTCGCCTCGCCGCCGCCGCGGACCACCGTCGGCACGACGGGCCTGCTCGTCCCCGGCTGTCTGGTGGAGATCGATCTGGTCGCCGCGATGCCGTGATGACGATCACCCAGAAGATCACGCCGTTCCTGTGGTTCGACGGACAGGCGGAAGAAGCGGCCAGCTTCTACGTCTCCATCTTCAAGCGGGCGCGCATCCGGAGCGTCACGCGCTACGACGAGACCGGCGCGCGCGCGTCCGGACAGCCCGTGGGCTCCGTCATGACGGTCGCCTTCGAGCTGGAAGGGCAGGAGTTCACGGCCCTGAACGGCGGTCCCCACGTCACGTTCAACGAGGCGGTCTCCTTCGTCATCAACTGCGAGACGCAGGAGGAGGTCGACGCCTTGTGGGAGCGGCTGACCGCGAATGGCGGCCAGGAAGTGGAGTGCGGCTGGCTCAAAGATCGCTTCGGCCTGGCCTGGCAGGTCGTCCCGCGCCTGCTCATGGAGATCCTGGAGGACCGGGATCGCGAGAAGGCGGGGAGAGCGATGGCGGCGATGTTGACCATGAAGAAGATCGACATCGCCGCCTTGAAGAAGGCCTTCGACGGCCGCTGAGGCGCGCTACTTCAACCCGTACAGGTTCATCACGTTGTCGCGGGTGATCTTGCGCCGCACGCGCTCGGGCAGCCCGCCGAGGTTCTTCTCGATGTGCGCGCGGGAATCGGGCCACACGCAGTCCGGATGCGGATAGTCGGCGCCCCAGATGATGTTGTCCTCGCC
>JBKPPN010000474.1:0-9501 GCA_046733575.1 Candidatus Methylomirabilota bacterium
CGCGGAGCGTGGTGATCCCCGCGTCGCGATACCGTTCGAGCCGCTCGCGCACCATGGCGTCGGTGCCGAGCAGGTTCGTCTTGAGCACGAGCGCGTCGGGGACGCGCGCGGCCGCGTCGTCGCGACGGTTCTCGAGCCAGAGACGCTGCACCTCGCGGGCAACCTCGTCGTAGCCGGCGCGGCGGAACGCGTCGTTATAGAAGTTGTGCTCGCGCGACCCCCTCGCGCCGAGCGTGAACACGAGTCCCGGCTTGCGCGGCGGGATCAGCGTGTCCACGTCGTCGCCGAACTGCACGAAGCCGCCCGCCTGCAGGTCGAGGTCCTTCAGCGCGCGGCCGGCCCGGCGCGCGCCCGTCTCGATGTGGTCGAAGAACACGCGCGCGTGATCCGGCATGAACGACGTGCCGAGCCAGCCCTGCGCGATCTCGCCCGTCATCTCGAGACTGCGCGGCGACAGCGTGGCGAGGTAGATCGGAATGTCGGGCTGCGGCTTCGCCGCCGAGCGCAATGCCTTGCCCTCGCCGCCGGGCAGCGGCAGCTGGTACACGGTCCCCTGGTACTCGAGGCGCTCGCCGCGGATGGCGCGGCGGACGATGTCGACGGTCTCGCGCAGTCGCGTGACGGAGCGGCGGAAGGGAATGCCGTGCCAGCCCTCGATCACCTGGGGTCCGCTGACGCCGAGACCCAGATGGAAGCGACCGTTCGACATCGCGTTGAGGCTCATCGCGGTCATGGCGATGAGCGCCGGCGTCCGGGTACCGGCCTGCAGGATCGCGGTGCCGAGCCGGATCGTCGACGTGCGCGCGGCGACGAAGGCGAGCGGGGTGACGCCGTCGTGTCCCCACGCCTCGGCCGACCACACGAAGTCGACGCCGAGCCGCTCGGCTTCCACGACGTAGGCACTGGCCTGCTCCCAGTCGTCGTGGGCGAGCCGCAGCGAGATCGCGACGCGCATCAGCGTTCGGCGCTCCGCGACGTCAAGAGCGGCACGATGCGCGCGAGGGCGGCCTCGGCCTTGGCGCGGAGGTCCTCGTCACGATCGTTCGCGATCGGGTGCCCGATCACGACGAAAGGATACTCGGGGATCCCGTTCAGCGCGGCCACCGCGCGGGCGCTCGCTTCGAAGCGGTCGGTCATGATCGCGACCGCGGGAATTCCCTCCTGCTCGGCGGCGAGGGCGTCGTGCAAACTGCACGACGAGCAGCTCCCTCAGTCGCCGATGCCGGAGACGATCGCGTCGGCCGCGCGCATCTCGGCCAGCATCTCGGGCGGAACGGGCCGCGATGAGTCGGGCTTGCGGCGACGGATCACCTCGCGAACCTTGTAGCGCGTCTTCAGCATCTGCTCGACGTGGTCGTAGAAGCGCGCGGTGCCGATCTTGGCGTTGTCGAGCAGCGCGACGAGCGCGCCGTCGAGCGACGGCACCGGGGGCGCCATGCGGGTGGCCTCGCCCTCGGGATCGAGACGGGGATCGAGCACGCGTAACGTCATGTCCGCTCCTTGCTCACGCGCCGTTGACGCGCGCGGTGACGGCGAGCGACTTCGATCCATACCAGGGCGGGACGATGGCCGCGAAGCCGCCCGCCGCGCCGCCCGCCGCGACGACGAGCAGGTCGTCGGGCGAGCGCAGCGCCGTGTAGACGCGGTCCTCGTCCTTGCGCGGCGCCACGGCCGACTTGCCGACCGTGCGCCACTCGCGGCGCGTGACCTGCGCCGTCTCGTACACGTAGGCGCGGATCTCCTTCTTGCTGAACCCCGCGTCCGCGAAGATCTGGCGGTGCTGCTTCGGGATCACGATCGCGTAGTTCCCGGGCCAGATCGAGTACGTCAGCATGTTGGCGCGAATGGCGGCGGCGTACGTCTCGACGATCTCGCGCGGGTCGTGCGTCCACTCGTTCATGATCTGGTGTGGCGACTCCGCCGCGAGCACCGTCACGGCCGAGACACCGGGGGGCACGCCGCGTTCCGACGCGAGCGGCGGCCACGGGCTGTCCTCCTCGTCCTCCGCGACGCAGAAGGTGAACTTCCCGGGGTGGCCGAGCGTCGAGCGATCGAGCTGACCGGGGATGCCGCCGAGCACGTTGATGATGAGCAGACGCAGCGAGCGTCCGATCGTCGCGTTGGCGCGGCTGCCGTTGGCGAGCACGTTGTTGGTGGCGTTCATCCCGATTGCCTGGCGAACCGGGCCGTTCACGACGACGAACGGCGCGCTGCCTCCGGTGCTCGCCGTGGTGCCGTGCAGGCCGAACGCGGGCTCGCACATGGCCTTCACGATGGCGACCACGACGGGCATGTACTCGGGCCGGCAGCCCGCCATCACCGCGGCGATGGCGACCTTCTCCGCGGTGATGCGACGCCGGCGCACCGGCTCGGTGCCGACCACGTCGGACGGGGCGAGGCGCGCCGCGTCGACGAAGCGGCGCACGAGCGGCTCCGTCGGCGGAACGATCGGCAGGCCGTCGGTCCAGCCCTGGTCCTGGAACAGCTCGTTGGCGGCGAACGCGTCGTCCGCCTCGTGGACGCGCGACTGGAACGGCGTCGGCTCCGTCACGGGCCGCCCAGCACCATGCGGCGATAGGACTCCGCGGCCTCGAGCTCCTTGCGCCGACCCGTCTCCTTCGCCCAGCCCGTGATCATCGGCGCAGGATCCCAGGTGCCCATCTGGCTCTTGTGCTCGCGCAGCGCCGCGATCTTCGTCTCGAGCGTCTCCCCGATGTCGATGTAGGTGTCGGGCCGCGTGGCGCCGTGGACGAAGACGCTCTTCACGTGGTGCGGCTCCAGACCCTCGTCGAGCAGCTCGGGAAAGATGAGCCGCGTCTCGGAGGACGGGAAGACGGCGTCGAGCGTGACGTCGGCCGCGGCGCGATGGTCGGGATGGTTCAGGTACGTCGTGCCGTAGAACCGGACGGTCGGGTCGCCGCACACGACGGCGTCGGGACGGTGGCTGCGGATCAAGCGCGTGAGGTCGCGGCGGAGCGGGATGCTCGGCTCGAGCACCCCGTCCTCGTAGCGCAGAAAGATGACGTCGGCGATGCCGAGCACGCGGCAGGCGTTGCGCTGCTCCTCCTCGCGGATGGGCGCGAGCAGCGCGCGCGTCATCTCGGGCGGCGTGTACGCGTTGGAGCCGGCGTTGCCGCTGGTGATGCAGACGGTCACGATCGTGCTCCCGGCGCGGGCCCACTTGGCCAGCGTCCCGCCGACGGTGAACTCCTGGTCGTCGGGATGCGCGTGGATGCTCATCACCCGCTCGGGCGCCTTCGGCTCTTTCCGCCGCGTCGCGGCCGGTGTGGCGCTCATCCGTTCTCCGCGCTGGGGTGGACGCCGGGACGATAGCCGCGCTTGATCGTCGTGACGATGGATGCGGGAGTCAGGACGGGCACGATCTCGTGTGGTCGCGCATGGCGCTCGCCGTACCCCGTCGGCGACCACGCCAGCGCGTCGCCACGCCAGAGCAGCCAGGGCCGCTGGTCGAAGACGATGAACACGCCGTCCGGTAACGTCGTCGCCTCAGCCGCGGAGATTCGCTTCGCCCCACGGCCGGCGAGGCGGTCGCGGTGGAGCTCGGCATCCATCGTGTCGGCGTTCATCATCGCGTCAGCATGCCACGAGGCCCACACGTCGCGAAACCGGACGTAATCGACGTGGCGACACTCCGCACAGGGCCGATGTCCCGCCGCCAGCGCGGTCGCCTCGTCGAGGAAGAACAGCTCCGTGTACGAGCCCGGCTGCATCAGCTTGCGTCGTCGTCCCCGGAATTTCGTGACGCAGGCGATCCATCGACGACCATCGGCGTAGCGCACGATCCGCTGCGCGTCGTCGTGGAGGACGCCGCGGTTGCCCATCAAGAGCCCACGGCCCTCCACGGCAACGATGTCCCCGAACGGCGTGACGCGGTTCTGCCGTGGCATGCGCAGTACGTCGGTGGATCGGATGGGGATCCGTGTCGCCACCTATCGAGGGAGTGTACACGGCCGGGCCGCGCACACGTTTCGCTGTTCCGGCGCGGACGCGGCGCGCGTCACGCACCTGCCACGCCGTCCGCCTCACCAAGGCGCAGCGCCAGGGCAAACCCCTGTCGTTGCGGATCCACCGGAGGGTGGTACGGCGCGTGCTGACCAAGGGCCCGGTCGACCAGCGACCGTGCGCACGACGCGGCGTCAGGAGGGGCCGATGGCCACCCGGATGACGGCAGCGATCAGAGCAGTGGCGCCGCTCCGGCGCGTTCTCCCCGGCATCCTCTTAATAGGGGGCGCACTGGGTCTTCAGGGGTGCGCCGCGATCGGCCTCACGCTGATCGGCTCGGGCGTCGGCATCGGCGCCGGCGCCGGAACGGGGCACGCGCTCGACAGCATCGTCTACAAGACGTTCACGGTGCCCATGGACACCCTCAGCAAGGCCACCACCGTCGCGCTGAACCGGATGGACATCGAGCTCGTCGACATCGAGCCGACGGAAGAAGGTCAGGTGATCAAGGCCACCGCGGCCGACCGGAAGATCGAGATCGAGTTCGACCGCCTCACGCCCAAGACGACGCGCATGCGCGTGGTGGCCAAGCGCAACTGGCTGATCCGCGACCGCGCCACGGCAACGGAAATCATCTTGCAAACGGATCGCACGCTCACCGAGCAGCCGCAGCTGGCCGCGCCCGGGCCGCGGCCCACGTCGCCGTCTCCCGCCCGGAAAGCGGCACAGAAGTGACCATGAGGAGCGACGCCATGCGAAACCGCGTGACCATCGCCGTGGTCGGCGCCCTGCTCGTCGCCACGCCGGCGTTCGGGCAGACGACGTCGACGACCACCACCACGACGACACCGACGACGACCACCACGGGCACCACGACGACATCCACGTCGACGTCCAGCACGGTCCCTACGCAGGGCTCGTTCAGCACGCTGTCACCGGGAAACCAGAAGATCGCGCAGGCGCTCTACGATGCCCAGACCGTGCCTGCGCCGACGACGTCCACCAGCGCCACGACGACCAAGACGACGTCGACTGGCAGCACGTCGACGGGCGGCACGTCCACGGGCACGACGACACCGACGACGACGTCCGCGTCGACCCGGCTGACGCTGGATCAGATCGCGGCGATGAAGCAGGGCGGACAGGGCTGGGGACAGGTCTTCAAGGAGATGAAGGCCCAGGGACTGGTGAACGCCAGGAACCTGGGACAGGTCGTGAGCGCGTCACGTCATGGCTCGACGACATCGGCGACGAGCCCGACGACGACGTCATACCAGTCCACGGGGCCCGTGGTCACGAACGCGGCGGGCTCGACGACGGTGGCGGGCGGCTCGGATCACGGCAAGTCGTCCGGACAGGGCGCTGACGCGAGCGGCGTCGCGAAGGGCGGTCAGGGTCGCGGCGCCAGCGGCGGTACCGACTCCACGCTGGCCAGCGTGTCGAACAACGGCAACGGTCGCGGCGCCGGCGCTGCGTCGCGCGGTAACGGCAAGGACAAGTAGTCGACCTTACTTCTCGTCGCGCTCCGCGGGCGGTGACGTGACCGGTCCATCGACCGGCGTCGCGTCACCGACGCGGTGCGTGCCGTCGTCGGTCTGGCGCCGCCGCTCGCGCGCCGGGCTCAGCGCGTCCTCGGTCTCGGCGTTGGTCTTCTGATCGGCAAGTCGGCTGTCCTTCGGCTCTTTCTCGGTCATCGCTGATACCTCCCCGCCTTTATAGAGAGCAAGCGCGATACCGCCACCGCGACGTCGGAGGCAGCCGCCTTGCACTTCGGTGGTGCAAGGAGGTGCACATGTCTGGCGCGACGCCGAAGAGTTACAAGCAGCAGTCGTTCGATCACCTCACCGGGCTCCAGGGAATCTCCGACGAGCAGGTCAAGGAGCATCTCCAGCTCTACGCCGGCTACGTCAAGAACGTGAACGGTCTCAACCAGGAGCTGGCCGAGATCCGCGGCAAGGGCAAAGCGTCCGGCACGAATCCGGACTTCGCCGAGCTCACCCGGCGGCTCGGGTTCGAGTACAACGGCATGATCCTGCACGAGTACTACTTCTCGAATCTCAAGAAGGGCGCCCACCCCGCGCCGCCCTCGAGCTCGGCACTGGCCCAGGCGCTGAATAGCGGGTTTCCGTCCATCGACAAATGGAAGGAAGACTTCCAGGCGATCGGCGGCATGCGTGGTATCGGCTGGGTGATCCTGTTCGAGGATCCGGCCACGCATCAGCTGAGCAATCACTGGATCTCCATGCATCAGAACGGCATCCCGGCCGGGTTCAAGCCGCTGCTGGTCATGGACGTGTGGGAGCACGCCTTCATGCGTGACTACAAGGCGACGGAGAAGGCCAAGTACGTCGAGGCGTTCTTCCGCAACGTGGACTGGCAGACGGTCGAGCGGCGACTGAACGCGGAACGCGCGACGCGTCCCGCCGCGGCGGCCTGAGCGCGACGCCGACGTCGTCCATCGCGCGACGTCGATCGTCGAACGGAAGGAAGTGGAGCGTGCCTTGCAGTCGGTCCCGATTCCTCGTGCTGCTCGCGCTGCTTCCGCTCCTCGCGTCGGGGTGCTCGCTCAGCGGGCCCCCGGCGCGCCGCTTCGTCGACGACGCGACGATCTCGAGCCGCGTGCGACAGCGTCTCGCCAACGCGTTTCCGTCGCTGGCTCGAATCGGCGTGGACACGTTCGAGGCGACCGTCTATCTGAACGGTCCCGTCGACTCCGAGGACGACAAGCGTGTCGCCGAGGAACTGGCGCGTGACGTGGACGACGTGGAGCTGGTGGTGAGCAACCTGCACGTGCCGAAGAATACGGCGAGCGCCAGCGCGCTGCCGGCCGCGGTGGCGGACGAGATGCCGGCGAACGACGGATTACCGGCCGTCGTCGCCGATCCTCCTTCGTATACTGGGAGGCAATGAAGCCGCGTCGCGGGTTCGTGGCGATGCTGAGCGTGCTGATGGGCGTGGTCGCTGCCGCCCACGCCGCGTCCGACCTGACCGCCGAGCAGGCCCTGCCCCGCGTGCAGCACCACCTGCGTGAAGCCGACATCCTGGGGCGTCACTTCCAGACCGTCCTCGCCGGCGACTGCAAGCGGTTCCCGTCGTCGGCGGACTGGAAGAGCTATTTCGACTCCGAGGTCGACCAGGCCGTGCTGCTCGTCGCCCATGTCGAGCAGGCGTGGGTCGAGGCCAAGCGCACGGGGGACGACGAGGTCCGCCGTCTCGCCAAGACGGGCAAGAAGCGCGTGGAGGACGCGCGGTCGCTCGTCGACAAGATGCAGACGTGCGCGACCGAGAACGGCACCGGCTTCGCGCCGATGCAGGTGTGGAGAAAGATCGAGCGCGACGTACCGCGCCGCCAGGCCGAGATCACCGTGCCCGACGCCGCAGCCGGAACGCCGACACCCGCGTCCGCTCCCACCGCGCGCTGACGTTCGCGTCCGCCCGATCGTCGTCACTCGCCGCCCGGTGCTGATTGCGCCACTCCGGGGGCTGGGGTAAGGTCCGCGCATGGCACGCTCACCGTTTTCCCTCGAAGGCAAGACCGCGATCGTCACCGGAGGCGGCACCGGCATCGGCAAGTCCATCGCCATCGAATACGCCCGCGCGGGCGCCGACGTGGCCATCTGTAGCCGCAAGATGGAGCACCTCGAGCCAGTGATGAAGGAGATCGAGAAGCTCGGGCGCCGCACGTTCGCCGAGGTCGTCGACGTGCGCCAGGAAGAGCAGGTGAAGGGCATCGTCGACCGCGCCATCAAGGACTGGGGCAAGCTCGACATCATGGTGAACAACGCGGGCGCCTCGTTCCGCGCGAAGTTCGAGGACATCTCGGTCAACGGCTGGAACACGGTGGTGCAGATCAACCTCAACGGCGTCTTCCTCGGCTGCAAGTGGGCGGGCAAGCACATGCTCGCGCGCAAGGAAGGCGTCATCATCAATCTCTCGTCGATCGCGGGCGTGTACGGCTCGACGATGATGTCGCACTACGGCGCGTCGAAGGCCGCCGTCATCACGCTCACGCGTGAGCTCGGCATGGCGTGGGGCCGGCAGGGCGTGCGCGTGAACTGCATCGCGCCCGGCCCCGTCGAGACCGAGGGCTACATCGGCGTGCTGTCGCAGAACCAGGAAGCGAAGAAGGCCTACGACGCGGTGGCCAACCGCGTGGGCATGGGCCGCTGGGGCAAGGTGGAGGAGATCGCGTATCCCGCGATCTTCCTGGCCTCAGACGCGTCGACGTTCATGACGGGGCAGACGATCGTCATCGACGGCGGCCCGTCGTCGCGCGAGGGCGAGGGATAACGTCGCCGCGCGCCCTCGTCGTCGGCGCGTCGGGGCAGGTCGGGACGGCGCTGACACGAGTGCTGGAAGCGCGCGGGTTCACGGTGACGGGCACGCACGGGCGCGTCGCCACGCCGTCCACGGTCGCGCTGGATCTGCTCGATCTCCCCGCGGTGGTCCGGCTCGTCGCGGATGGCTTCGACTGCGTGTTCTTTCCCGCCGCGCTGACCTGGGTGGATCGCTGCGAGGCCGAGCCTGACCTGGCGATGCGGCTGAACCGCGACGCGCCGACGGCGGCGGCGCGCGCGGCGGCCAAGCAGGGGGCGCCGCTCGTGTTCTACTCCAGCGAGTACGTGTTCGACGGCGAGCGCGGCGGCTACGACGAGGACGACGCGCCGTCGCCCACGTCGGTGTACGGCCGCAGCAAGCTCGAGGGCGAGCTCGCGGTGCGGGAGGCGAACCCGCGCGCGGTGGTGGTGCGGACGAGCGTGGTGTACGGCTCGGATCCGCAGTTCAAGAACTTCGTCGCCCAGCTCCGGCGGCGCCTCGTCGCGGGCGAGGAGATGCGGGTGCCGATGGACCAGGTCTCGTGTCCGACCTACAACGAGGACCTGGCGGCGGCGAGCGTCGAGCTCATTGAGCGGGCGCTCTCCGGCGTGTTCCACGTCGCGGGTCCGGACGCGATGGACCGCGCGTCGTTCGCGCGCCTGGCGTGCGACGTCTTCGGACTCGATCCGCGCGGGGTGCGACCGGTGACGACGGCGGAGCTCGCGCAGCCCGCGCGACGGCCGCTGCAGGGCGCGCTGCGAACGGATCGGATGCGAGCGCTGCTGGCGACGCGGATGCGACGGCCGCGCGAGGGCCTTGTCGCGATGAAGGAGGTCGTCGGCGGTTGACCGTGCTGGGGGCCTCCGGTACCATCAGGCCCTTGCGTCGCGTCGCGGTGACCGTAGCTCAATTGGTCAGAGCACTGGACTGTGGCTCCAGGGGTTGTGGGTTCGATTCCCATCGGTCACCCCAAAACACCTCCTCCTTCAGGCCTGCTCCGTCGGGCCGCTGGAAACACCAGAGCGAAAGTCGTTCCCCGGCCCGGGACCGACTGCACGTCCACCGTACCGTGGTGGTCCTGAATGATCCCGTAGCTGACGGACAGCCCTAGCCCCGTTCCTGTTCGCTTGGTCGTGTAGAAAGGGTCGAAGACCTTGGACAGGTCCTCCGGTGCTATGCCTGGACCGGTATCCCGGATGAGGACCCGCACCCACCCTGGAC
>JBKPPN010000475.1:0-5878 GCA_046733575.1 Candidatus Methylomirabilota bacterium
ACCGTGCGGTACCGCTCGCTGTTCGCCGAGATGCTCGGCCTGGCGAGCCAGGTGGAGGTTTCCGCGTGATCACGGCCACTCCCGAACGCCGTGCCGCCACGCTGAAGGTCGATCCCGCCTTCATCGCCGCGGTCATCTTCCTCAGGCGCAGCTGCTCCGTGAACGACATGGCGACGATCCTCGACTGTGATCGCAAGCGCGTGCTCACGGCGCTGGGGCGGCTCGCCAAGCTCGGGGTGCCGGTCTACCGCGACCCCGCCGCGCCGCGCTACCGCGCGCTCACGCAGGCCCAGCAGTCGGACATCACCACCTTGCACAACAACGGGCGGGGCCTCGACTTCTACGCGCTCTGCCGCGTCGTCCGCGATGCGCACCCGCTCGCCATCTTCGTGTTCCTCAGGAACGAGGTCACGTCGCGCGGCTGGTGGATGCGGGCCTGCGCGGGCTGCGCCACGCCGTTCGCCACACCGCGACCGTCGGTTCGCTTCTGCGCGCCCGGGTGCGGCGTCAAGACACGCGAGCTGGCGCTCGCGTGAGGGAGGCCGCGTGAAGAAGGGAGTCCTCACCGAGCTCGAGCAGCATGCTCGCTTCCGGGTCTGCGCGGAGAAGCACGGCCTGCGGCTGCACCGGATCCACCTGCTCGCCGCCACCAAGGACGGCGGCTTCTCGTCGACGCAGGTGTTCGACTGCTCCTGCGGTCAACGGTGGCTGCTGCGGATCAACCAGGCCGAGGTCGTGTCCGTCGACGCCTCGGTCATCACCACGCTGCGCGAGACGCGCGACGGTCAGCCCACCGCGCCGCCCGGATTCCCTGGGGCGCCTGCGCGCGCCGCGAGGTCCTGAAGCGTCTTCAGCAGCGCGGGGAACTTGCAGGGCTTCTGGATGATCGGCAGGTCGTAGCGGTCGGCCATCATCCGCACGCGGTCTTCTCCCGCGTAGCCGGTGTGGAGCGCCACCCGGCGTACCAGGTGCGGATGCCACGTGGCGAGCGCCTCCACGATGGCGACGCCGTCGCGCCCCGACATCTGCACGTCGACGAGGATCGCGTCGAGCGGCCCCGTGGCAGCGATCTGGAGCGCTTCATCGGAATCGCTCGCCTGCGCCACCTCCCAGCCCGCCCGTTCCATCAGCACGCGGTACACCTCGCGCAGGCTCACGTCGTCGTCGACGATCAGCACGCGCGGCTTGCGCGGCGCCGCCGTGGCCGGGCGCGCACCCGTGGTCGCGGCGACGTCCGTCGCGGTCGCGAACGCCAGCGTCACCCGTGTCCCGTGGGCCCCGGAGTCGATCGACACCTCGCCCCGGTGGCGCCGCACGATGTCGTGCACGATGGCGAGGCCGAGCCCGAGCCCGGTCACGACGCTCTTCGTGGACGAGAACGGCTCCAGCACGTGAGGGAAGAGCGAGGGCGGGATGCCGGGCCCGGTGTCGCGCACGGTGAGCGCGATGCGACCGCCCGCGACGGTGAGCGCCACGTCGATCCGTCCGCCGCGCGGCGCGAGCGCCTCGCACGCGTTGCGCAGCACGTGCTCGACGGCGAGGTGGAGCTGGTCGCGCGCGCCGGGGATCGTCGCGCCGGGCTCGAGGCGCAGCTGCAGGTCGATCGTGCCGGGGAACGTCGCCATGTCGAGCGACTGCACGGCGGCCTGCACGACGTCGCGGAGATCGGTCAGCTCGTACCGGAGTGACCGGCGTCCCCACTCCATCGCGCGCGCCATGCGCGCCAGCGTGTCCTCGGTGACGTCGCGGTAGACGCGAAAGGCGTCACGCAGCTCCGGAGTGAGGTCGGTCCGCTCCGCGAGCGCGGCGAGATGGTCGAGCGACGCGCTGAGCGGTCCGCGGAGATCGCCCGCGACCGCGGCGAGGTACATCCCGAACACGCGCAACGAATCGTGACCTGTCGCCGTGCCCGCCCGGATGGCGGTGGGCGCCGCGGCCTCCGACGCGATGACGAGCAAGGTGGGGCGCTGCTCGCGGGTGAGCGGCCGCACGACGAGTGAGAGCAGGTGCGTGCTGCCGTCCGGGCGGGTGAACGGCACGCGCTCCACCGTCGCGTCGCGTCCCCGCCAGCCGTGGGCGAGCGCGGCGCGCACCGAGGCGCGGGCGTGCGGATCGGGGAGAAATCGCCGGAGCGCAGCGGGTGCCAGTCGCTCCGGGTCGTCGCCGACGAGGCGGCGCGCCTGGTCGTTCGCGAACGTCACGCCGCCGCGCGTGACCAGCAGCACGCCGACGGGCGCGGTCTCCGCGAGCGTGGTGAAGCGCGCGGTGATCCGCTCGACCTCCGCCGTCTGGCTGAGCCAGCCGGAGAGGAGCTCGAGGTCCGACCGCGGGGCGAGCGTGGCGCGCGCGGGGTCAGTCACGTCGGTCGACGTATCCCGCCGCGAGGCTGGTCGGTCCCTCGTACGCGCTCGCCGCCGTCGCGGCGCGCCCGATGGCGCCGATGGCCGCCTCGGTGGCCGCGATGCCGCGCGTCAGGGTCGTGCAGGCGCGCGCCTCCGCCGCCCGCAGCGTGACGGCGGCCGCGGCGATGGCCTGAAGGTCCGCGACGTCGGGCGGAGGCGCGTCCTGAGCCGCGGCCACCACCGCGGCGCGGGCCGCCAGCACCCGGCCCGCCGCGTCCATGTCGCCCACCTCGACCGCGTCCACGAGGATCTCGGTGAGACGCGCGAGCTCCCGCGCCGCCTCGCCGCGCCTCACAGCGCCGTGCCCTGGCCCGAGGCGGCGATGATGGTGTTGATCTGGTTCACCTGGCTGGTGAGCTGATCGAGGACCGCCTGCTGGCGGGCGAGCTGATCCTCGAGCGCGGCCTGGCGCTTGGCCAGCGCGTCCTGCCGGCGCTTGATCTGTGCGTCGATCGACGTGACGCGCGCCGTGATGGCGTTCTGCGACTGGGTGATCGTCCCCGTGGCGCGCGCGTAGCCGTCGACGAACGCCTTCAGCACGGGCGCGACGCCATCCGCCGCGTTGAAGAGGCTGGCGAACGCGCCCGGATTGTCGCCGAACGTCTTGCGCAGGGCCGTCTCGTCGGAGATCGAGAGCTTCCCGTCGCGGGCCGATTTGATTCCGAGGGCGGCCAGGTTGTTCGCCGTGCCCGCCGCCTGCGACGTCACCACGGTGGCCACGTGGCGTCGCAGCGCGCCGCCCAGGGTCGAATAGATCGGATCGAGCGCGAGCGGGCCGCGGGTGTGGGCCGTCGGATCGACGGCGGTGTTCTGACCGAGCGTGTCCAGCACGTCGTTGTACTTGGCGATGAAGTCCTTGATGGCGTCCATCGCGTGATCGGCATCGGCCTCGGTCTTGACGCTCACCGCGCTCGTCGACACGCCCTTGAGGCTGAACGTGACGCCGCCCACGAGGTCCGACACCGTGTTGCTCTCGCGATAGTAGGTGAGTCCGTCGACGAGGAAGCGCGCGTCGAGCTCGTGATTGCCGAGGTCGTCGGACAGGTACCCGCCCGTGGTGTCCGTGGCGGCGGTGGGCGACGCGTGCACGATGCCGAGGCGCGCGAGCAGCCCGTCGGTGTCGGTGAACGTGATCTTGCTGCTCGTCCCGGTGTCGATGCTCGAGACGGTGAGCCGTGACTTGCCCGTCTCGGTCTGCACGCGGACCGCGGACGCCTTGCCCTCCAGGGCGGTGGTGACGGCGGACGCCACGTTGTCGAGGACGGTCTGGTTCGTGTCGCCGGCGTTGACCGTGACGCTGACGTCCTTCGTCGTGCCTCCGACGGCGAGCGAGAACGTGAACGCTCCCGTCCCGGCGTCGCTCAGCGAGGTGCCGGTGTTGGCGAACACGTCGGTGACGTGCACGGCGCGACGGGCCAGCTGCTGCACGGTGATCGCGAGCGTGCCCACCGCGGCACCGGACGTCGCGGCCGCCGTCAGGATCGCGGGCTCGCTGCTCGACACCGTCTTCGCCGTGAAGGGCGACAGCGTTCCCGTGCCGGCGAGATTGTCGAGCGTCGCCTTGAGCGCGGCGAGCTTCGTCTTCAGCGTCCCCAGCACGCTCGACTGCTGGGTCAGCGTGCTGCGCTGGTTCTGCAGGTTGGTGATCGGGATCTTCTCTTTCGACAGGAGCGCCGCGGCCACCTGCGAGACCGCGCTCGACACGGCCGACTGCCCCGTGGACGTGATCGACATCGTGTGGTGTCCTCAGACCTCCGCGGGCGGCAGGCCCAGTGCCTCGTGCCACGTGGCGCGCAGCTCGCTCAGGACGTGTCGCGCCGGCTCGAAGCGCTGCGCCTTCACCTCACGCAGCGCGTACTCGTAGAGCCGGTAGAGACCCGTCGCGATGCTCTCGTACTCGAAGTTCAGTGCGGCGATGAGCTCCACGATGGCCGCGCTTGCCTTGCGAGAATCGCCTGCCACGCACCCCGCGATGGCGAAGTCATAGAGGTGCAGCATCACCTCGGTCGGCGACATGGACTGCACCTGCGTCGTCTGGTACGCCGCGGTGGCGTGGCCGGCGGTCGGACTCGTCATTCGACACCCTCCTCACGGGAGGGAATCGGCAGATCGACGAAGAATCGCAAGGTTCGCGACGTCACCTACTGCCGGAACAGGGTCAAGAGCGAGGCCGCCTGCGTGTTGGCCGCGGCGAGCTGGGCCGTCGACGTCTGGCGCAGGATGTCGAGCTTCGAGGCCTCGAGCTGCTCGGCCGCGAGGTCCGCGTCCATGATGCGGCTGGCAGCCGCCTGCTGGTTCAGGCGCGCGGCGGACAGGTTGTCCGACTTGATCTGGAAGCGCTCGAGCAGGGCGCCCAGCTGCTGCAGCGCCGTCTTCACCGACACGATGGCCACCGATACCGAGCCGAGCGACGTGCTGGCCAGGGCCTGCGACGCCACGGTGAGCGAGCTGATGCCGAGCGCCGCCGAGGTGAACGCCCCCGACATGCTGAACACGTTGTAGTCGACGCCGTCGGGGCCGACCTGGAACGTCAGCACGCTGGACGTCAGGAGCATGACGCCGTTGAACTGCGTCTGCTGCGTGATCGAGTCGATCTCCTCGCCCAGGTTGTTGAGCTCGGCGAAGATCGCGGCGCGCTCACCGACGCCCTGCGTGTCGCTCGCGGCCTGGATGATCTTCTCGCTCATGGTCGACAGGATGTCGTTGATGTTGTTGAGCCCGCTCTCCGCCACCGCGAGCACGTTCGAGGCGTCGCCGATGTTCTGGAGGGCCTGGGCCAGCTTGCGCGCGCGCACGTCGAGCGAGTTGCCGAGCGTGAGGCCGGAAGGATCGTCGGCTGCCGAGTTGATGCGCTTGCCCGTGGCCAGCCGGAGGTTGTGAACGCTGAGCTTCGTGTTGACCTTGTTGAGGGCGTCCAGCGCGGTGAGCGCGCCGATGTTGGTGCGGATGCGACTCAGGTCGCCTGTCGGCATGGGGCGGATCCTCCGTGTCCTAACGCAAACGTTGTCCTGATCACCGGACAGACTCGCCGGTGATGTTCACGTCCACGCCCCGTACCGACTTCCCGAACCCCTGCGAGACGACGCGTTGCACGCGTCCCGCGACTACGTGATCGGCACCCCCGCGACGATTCCCGCGGGCCGTGCTGCACGCCCCGACGGCGGCGGTACTTCCACCCCGCGGCGCGTAGCCGCGGGGTGTGCCGGGGCGAGAAGGCCGTAGGCCTTCCGCCCTGGCCGTCTCCCTGGGGGGCGCGACTCCCCCAGATGTTCAGAGTTCCATGGGGGGCGCGACGCCCCCGAAACCCCCCGGCTCGGAGGCGGCGCGGCGGAGCCGCGCCGCCTCCGAGCCGGGGGGTTTGGGGGGCGTCGCGCCCCCCATGGAACTCAGAACATCTGGGGGGCCTCGCGCCCCCCAGGGAGACGGCCAGGGCGGAAGGCCTACGGCCTTCTCGCCCCGGCACACCCCGCGGCTAC
>JBKPPN010000476.1:0-15855 GCA_046733575.1 Candidatus Methylomirabilota bacterium
GATCAGGAGCACCCCACCGATCGCCTGCAGGAGGGGAATTCGCAGCATGTACGTGGCCGCAACGATGAAGATGAGCCGCAGTGCCACCGCCGCGCCCGTCCCCAGGATGCGGGCCCAGAACCGTCGCTCGGCCGGCAGCGATCGCACCGCCATGGCGATGACGAGCGCGTTGTCGCCCGCCAGGGTGAGATCGATGATGATGATCGAGAGCAGGCGCGTCCAGAACTCCGCGCTCACGGCACGGGCCCTCGGCAGAGGGCGATCGCGGTGGCCCGGGACGCGGACGTCATCGCTCGAGGCTGGCGACCGCGATCCGTGGTGACTGCGTGACCCACACCACCGCGAGGCACGCGAGGCCCAGCACATCGGAAATCGCGCCGGGGAAGATCAGCAGCACGGCCCCCGCGAGCAGCGTGGCGCGCTGCCACGGCGCCGTGGGCCGACGGAAGTATCCGACCAGTCCCGTTCCGAGCATGATGATCCCGACCGTGGCCGCGACGGTGCGCCAGACGACCTGGAGCGGCGTGGCGTCGATCATGAGCAGCGCGGGATCGTACGCGAAGCTGAACGGGATCACGAAGCCGGCGAGGGCCAGCATCATGGCGAGCCACTGCGTCTTCCACACGTCGGCCCCCGCGATCGACGACGTCGCGTAGGTCGAGATCGCGGTGGGCGGCGTCAGGTCGGCGAGGATGCCGAAGTAGAAGACGAACATGTGGGCGACCAGCTTCGGCACGCCGAGCTGCACCAGCGCGGGGGCGGCCATGATCGAGGTGATGATGTAGGTGGCCGAGGTGGGGAGGCCGGTGCCGAGCACGAGCGCGGCGATCATGGTGAGCACGAGCGTGATGAGCAGGTTGCCACCCGCGATGCCCACGATCCCGCTCGCGAGCTTGAGGCCGAGCCCCGTGACCGACACCACGCCCACCACGATGCCGACCACCGCGCACGCGAGCGCGACGGGCATGGCGTTGCGCGCGGCGTCGACCAGCACGCCGAGCAGATCCCGCACGCCGAGCCGCGTCTCCTTGCGGACGGCGCTGGTCAGCGCGGCGGCCACGAGCGCCCAGAAGCCCGCGAAGAGCGGCGAGCGTCCCTCCACGAGCAGGTAGAGCAGCAGCGCGGGCCCGATGAGCAGGTGCGCGTCGCGTCGCAGGACCATCGACAGACGGGGCAGCTCCGAGCGCGGCAGCACGGGCAGCTCCAGCCGCGCGGCCTCGAAGTGCACCATGACGCCCACCGCGACGAAGTAGAGGATGCCGGGGATGATCGCGGCGAACGCGATCGTCGAGTACGGCACACCGAGCGTCTCCGCCATGATGAACGCGGCCGCGCCCATGACGGGCGGGATGAGCTGACCGCCCATCGACGCGGTCGCCTCGACCCCCGCCGCGAAGGCGGGACGATACCCGGCGCGCATCATGAGCGGGATCGTGAAGGAGCCGGTGGTCACCGCGTTGGCGATGGCGCTGCCGTTCACGGTCCCGAACAGCCCGCTCGCGATGACCGCGACCTTCCCCGCCCCCCCGCGCGTGGAGCCCGCCACGGCGAGGGCGAAGTCGGTGAAGAAGCGCAGCAGACCGCCCCGCGCCATGACCGCGCCGAACACCACGAACAGGTAGATGAAGGTGGCCGACACGAACGTCGGCACCCCGAAGATCCCTTCCACCGTCAGCACCTGCTGGTCGACGAGTCGCGCGAACGACACGCCGCCGTGGGAGAGAAAGCCCGGCAGCGCCGGTCCCACGAACGCGTAGGCGGCGAACACGATCGCCATGACGACGAGCGCGGGGCCGATGTGCCGCCGCGCCGCCTCGAGCAGGAGCAGGACGAGGAGGATGCCGACGACGAGATCGATCGGGCGCGGATCGTCGACGAACGGCATGCGGCTGATCAGCCGCTCGTTGCTGGCGACGTAGTGCGCGCCGCACGCGAGCGCGAGCAGCGCGGCGACGGGGTCGCCGAGGCGTCGCCACGACACCGTCCCGGCCGTGTCCGACTCGGGGGTGAGGAATCCCAGCGCGACGGCGAACGCCACGTGGACGGGGAGCTGGACGAGCAGGTCGAAGAGGCCGGTCGCGGCCGTGTAGAGCTGGAACAGCGACCACGCGACGGCGAGCGCCGTCCGCGCAAGAACCACTCTACGCGTCTCCGTGCACGAGCCGTCCGCCGACCATGGTGAGTCGCGACTGGAGCGTCGCCAGCGCGTCCATCGACATCGCGAGCGGGTCGTCGTCGAACACCGCGAGGTCGGCCCAGCGACCGGGCGCCAGCAGTCCGCGCTGTCGCTCTGTGCCGGTGACGGCCGCGCCGCCGAGGGTCAGCGCACGGAGGGCGGCCGTCGGCGTGAGCCGCTCCGATGCGCCGAGCACCTCGCCCGTCGTCATGTCGCGCCGCTCGACCGCGGCGCGGAAGGCCATCCAGGGGTTGGCGGGCTTGTTGTCGGTGGCGAGACCGAAGGGGATGCGCTGACGCGCGAGGCTCGCGTGCGGGATCATGCGCTCGGCGCCGCCGAGCTTCCTCGCCTCCGCGGTGCCCGAGCGCCAGAGGTAGCTGATGGGATTCGTCGTGGCGACGGCGCCGAGCCGCCGGATCCGCACGAGGTCGGCCGGGTCGGCGGCGTGGAGATGCACGAGCGTCCAGCGCAGCGACCGGATCGCCGTCTCGCGATCGATCGCCTCCCAGGCGTCGAGGACCTCGGGCAGGCAGCGCGTCACCAGCGTGTTGACGCGCAGACCGTGGCGCGCGGCGACGGCCGCCTGCGCGCGATAGCTGGCGTCGTCGTTGGTGCTCTCGACGAAGCCCGCCCACCCCGTGTACGGCTGTGCCGCATGCAGCCACCGCGAGACCTCGGTGTCGCCACCGTAGTGCAGGCAGATGCCGGCCACGCGCAGCACGTCGTCGCCGAGCCCGGCGCCGCCCGCCCACGCCGCGACGTCGGGGATCGCGCGGGCCGCCTCGGTCGCTCCCTGCCACGTCGGGCTGAGGGCGAGCGTCGCGCGGACCATCAGCTCACCACGTGCGTGGCTCTCGCGATAGACGCGCAGCACCTCGGGCGCGATCCCGTGGCCTTCGTACGTCCCGGTGACGCCTCGCGCGGCGTAGAGTCGCTGGGACGCGACGAGCGCCTCGAGACGGTGGGCGTGCGTGAAGCGAGGCACGGCGCGGAGCAGCGTGAACTCGAGCACCTGCACCAGGTTGTGCTCCACGAAGAGCCCGGTCGGCTCACCCCTGGCGTCGCGGACGATCTCCACGCCCTTGGGTGAGTCGGTGTCGCGGGTGATGCCGGCGCGCGCGAGCGCGGCGCTGTTGGCGATGGAGAACACGGGCGGCTTGTTCCAGTAGCCCCAGATGCCGCGCACGTACACGGGATGCTCGGGCGCCGCCGCGTCGAGGTCGGCGCGCGTCGGCCAGCGCTTCTCGGCGAGCGCGTCGGCCCCCTCGGGGTAGAAGGGCGGACGCCCGACCGGCATCGTCACGATCCACTCGCCGCGCGGACGTCGCGCCGCCTCGCGCCGCACGACGGCCTGCACGTCGGCGATCGACCGGCAGCGCGCGAGGGACGGATAGATCAGCTTCAGGCCCTCGCGGTCCATGTGGGCGTGGGCGTCGACGAGGCCGGGGACGACGGTCGCGCCGCGCAGGTCGACGACCCGGGTGGTGCGATCGCGCCAGCCGCGCAGCTCGGCGCGCGAGCCGACGGCGGCGATCCGGCCGTCGCGCACCGCCAGCGACGTCGCGCGCGGACGTCGCGGGTCGAGCGTCAGGATGCGGCCGTCGAGAAGAACCCAGTCGGCCGCTATTGCATCCACCCCTTCTCGCGGAACGCGCGCTCCGCGCCGGGATGCAGCGGGATCCCGACTTCCTCCGGCTTCCACGCCGTCTTCGGGTCGAACTCCGCCAGTCCGGCGTGACCGCGCACGAGCGCGTCCTTGCCCTCGAGGATCGTCCTGGTGATCGTGTACGCGACGGAATCTGCCAGCGACGTGTTCGTGATGAGCACGGTGGGAAAGCCGACCGTCTTGACGGGCGCCGACTGGTTCTTGAACGTGTCGGCCGGCATCGTCTCGGCCTTGTAGCCGAAGGCGCGCAGCGCCTGGACGCGATCGGCCTCCAGCTCGAGGAACTTCACGTCCGAGAACGTGGTCAGCTCGGTCACCGAGGGATGCTTCGGCGTGACGACCGCGATGAGGAGGTCGGCGCGGCCGTCCTTGAAGGCGTCGACGATGATGTTGTAGTTGACGTTCGCGACCGAGCCGCCCCACGCCTTGATGTCGGCGTAGGTGATGCCGTACTCCTTCAGGAGCTGCCGCGCCGCGAACTCACCCAGCGAGCCCACCGGCTGCGTGGTGAACTTCACCGGGATCTTGCGCTCCTTGACGTCCTTGAGGGAGGTGATGTTCAGCTTCTTGGCCGCGATGGCGTTGAGGTAGTAGATGTCGAGCCCGCCCACGAGCGCGCGCAGGTTCTCCAGCCTGGCGTCGTAGGCCTCGCGGCCCTCGAAGGCCCAGCGGTTCGTCACCGTGAAGCTGAGGGCCAGCGGCGTCTCGTTCTTCGCCACCAGCTTCGCGTTGCCCACCCCGCCCGAGAACGGCTTGACGTCGACGTTGGAGCCGGGCGGCAGCGTCTTGCGCAGCAGCTCCGCCATCGTGGCGCCGTAGACGTACCACGCGCTGCCCGAGCCCAGCGTGGCGAAGGCAAGGTTCACCGGCCCCGTCGACTGCGCGCTCACCAGCGCGCACCACGCCAGCACGACGGCGGCCACGACGACGGCGACGACGCGACTCTTCATGGTCTCCCCTTGCCGGCCGCTCAGCGACCGATGTACGTGGGCGGGCGCTTCTCGGCGAACGCCCGCACCCCTTCCTGGTAGTCGTGGGTCGACCGCAGCCACGCGTACGCCTTGCGCTCGAGCTCGAGCGCCGTCTCGAGCGGCGCCTCGATGCCGCGGTTCAGCACCGTCTTCAAGGTGCGCAGCGCGAGCGGGGCGAGGTCCGCGAGCTGCCGCGCCAGGTCGCTCACGGCGCGATCGAACTCGTCCGGCTCGACACAGCGACTGGCCAGGCCCCACGCCTCGGCCTGGAGGCCCTTGATGCGCTGGCCCGTCATGATGAACAGCTTCGCCCGCGTGATCGATCCCATGAGCCGCATCGCGCGCTGCGTGCCGCCGCTGCCCGGGATCATGCCGAGGCGCACTTCGGGGAACGCGAACTCCGAGCGGCTGGTGGCGATGCGGAAGTCGCACGCACAGGCCAGCTCCAGTCCCGCGCCCATGCAGAAGCCGTCGATGGCCGCGATGACCGGCTTGCGGCACCGCTCCGGCCACGACACCGTGTCGCCCCAGAGCTCGAGGTCGGCGGGCTCCAGCGTGAGGAACTCGGGCACGTCGCCGCCCGCGCTGAACGCCTTGCCGCCCGCGCCGCGGATGACGACCACGCGGACGTCGTCGGCGCCGTCGAGGCGGCGGAAGATGTCGGGGAACTCGTGACGCATGGCGACCGTCATGGAGTTCATCTTGCTCTGTCGATCGATCCAGATGGTGGCGATGCGCTCGTGCTGCTCGACCCGGATGAACTCGCTCAGAAGGGCACCTCCGTGCGCTCGTCCTTCACCCGACGAGCCTTGTGGTCCCAGCGGGGCAGCGCCCCGCAGTCGGTGAGCTCGACGCTGACGCGGATGCCGAGGCCCACGCGCAGCTCGTCGGCGAGCGCGCCCGTCATGCGCGTCGCCTCGTCGGACGCCAGCCCCGGCGCGGGGTCGAGGCGCACGAGGATGTCGTCGAGGCCGTCGACGCGACGGAAGACGATCTGGAACTCGTCGACGGCCGGGTGTCCGCGTACGATCTCCTCGATGCGGCGCGGGTACACGATGATCCCGCGCACCTTCTTCATGTCGTCGACGCGCGCCAGCACGCCGCCCTCGAGCGCGAGGAGCGACCGGCCACACGAGCACTTGCGGTCCGCGAGGTGGACGATGTCGCGGGTGCGATAGCGCAGGAGCGGCATGGCCTTGCGATAGAGGCTGGTGAAGACGAGCTCGCCCTTCTCGCCGGGTGCGACGGGCTTGCCGTCCTCGCCCAGCACCTCGGGCAGGCAGTAGTCCTCGTTGATGTGGGTCAGCCCGCTGCGCGCCTCGCACTCGAACCCCCACGCCGCGATCTCGGTCAGCCCGGGCAGATCGAAGGCCTGGGCCCCGAAGGCGGCCTCGATGCGCGCCTTCGTGGCGGGAATCGCCGCGCCGGGCTCGCCCGTGTGCCACGTGAGCCGGATCTTCGCCTGCTTCGCCAGGTCGACGCCCTTGCGGGCGGCCTGCTCGGCGAGGAACAGCGCGTACGACGGCGTGCAGCCGAGCACGGTGATGGGATACGTGAGGAGCGCGTCGATGCGCTGATCCGTCGAGAGCCCGCCGGCGGGGAAGACGAGGGCGCCGATGTCCTGCGCGGCGTAGAAGCCCGACCAGTAGCCGATCCACGGCCCGTAGGAGAACGCGGCCATCACCATGTCCGGCTTGCGGACGCCGAAGGCGTAGAGGGCGCGCGCGTACGAGTGGTAGAACCCGTACCAGTCGTCCTTGGTGTCGAGGTACGCCAGGGGCCGGCCCGTCGTGGCCGACGTCATGTGCACGCGCAGGCAGTCCTCGAACGGCACGGCGAGGAAGTCGCCCCACAGCGGATGGTCGAGCTGGCTCTGCTTCAGCTCGTCCTTGGTGGTGAGAGGCAGGCGCTGCACGTTCTCCAGCGTCCGGATGTGATCCGGCCGCACGCCGGCCTCGTCGAGCTTCCGCCTGTAGAAGGGACTGTTGCGGTACGCGTGCTGGACCTGCTCGCGCAGGCGCTCCGTCTGTAGCCGTGTCATCGTCTCGCGCGAGGCGGTCTCGATCTCCGGCTCGAAGTAGCGCGCCATCATGGCCCACTAAGCTAGCACTTTTCCACGAGGCCAAACGCCCGCTTCCCGGCGCGCGTGCGGGGTGCAGTAAGCTCGGACATCTCGTTTCGCGGAGGCGTTCCGGTGAAGATTGCGCTCGCGCTCGTCCTGTCCTCGGCGGTCTGGCTGACGTCGCTCGCCGCCGCCCAGCCCGCGCCGAAGTCGGGCGGCGTGCTGAAGCTCGTCCACCGGGAAGATCTGCCCCAGGGATTCGCGATCCACGAGACGGCGACGAACTCCGTCACGTGGCCCGCGATGCCGTGCTACAGCAACCTGGTCGTCTTCGATCAGGGCAAGCGCGTCGAGCGTCCGGAGACGATCGTGGGCGAGCTCGCCGAGCGCTGGTCGTGGCAGGACAACTACCGGAACCTGGTGTTCTTCCTCCGGAAGGACGTGAAGTGGCACGACGGCCACCCGTTCACCTCGAAGGACGTGAAGTTCACCTTCGACGTGGCGCGCGAGGCCAGGGACGCGCCCGCGCGCCTCCGGTTGAACCCCCGCAAGGAATGGTGGGACGCCATCGACGCCGTCGAGGCGTCCGAGCCGTCCACGGTCGTGTTCCGCCTGAAGCGGCCGCAGCCGTCGCTCCTGGTCCTCCTCGCCTCCGGCTACTCGCCGGTGCTGCCCGCCCACGTGCCGATCGCCGAGCACCGCTCGCGCTGCCTCGGCACGGGACCGTTCAGGTTCAAGGAGTGGAAGCGCAACGAGTTCGTCGAGCTCGAGCGGAACCGCGACTACTTCGTGAAGGGCCGACCGTACCTGGATGGCCTTCGCTACGTCATCGTGGCGGAGCGCGGCACGCGCACCGCAGCGCTGCAGTCGGCGCAGGTCGACGTCGCGTACCCGGGCGACACCACGGTGGCCATCATGGAGCAGCTCAAGGCCGCCGTCCCGAGCATGGTGTTCACGGAGACGCCGACCAACGTGACGGAGAACCTGCTCATCAACACCAGGCGGCCGCCGTTCGACAACGTCGCCGTGCGGCGCGCGCTGAGCCTGGCCATCGACCGTCGCGCCTACGTCAACACCGTGCATCGCGGCGGCAGCGCCGTCGTCGGGGCCGCGCTGCTCCCCCGCCCGCTCGGCGTGTGGGGCCTGATGCCCGCCGACGCGGCCAGGCTCCCCGGCTATGGCAAGGCCGCGGAGGACAAGGAGCGCGCGCGGCGCATGCTGGCCGAGGCGGGCTTCGGGCCGAGCCGTCCGCTGCGGCTCGAGATGGTGACGCGGGCGCTCGCCATCTACCTCGACTTCGCGTCGTTCGTCATCGATCAGCTGAAGCAGGTCGGCGTCGAGACGTCGCTCAAGCAGATCGACACCGCGCAGTGGCATCCGATGGCCACGCGCCGGGAGTTCCAGATCGCCGCCAACCTCACCGGCAACGGGGCCGACGATCCCGACGCCAGCTTCTTCGAGAACTACACCTGCGGCTCGCCGCGCAACTACAGCGACTACTGCAACGAGAGCGTCACCAGGATGATCGAGCAGCAGTCGCAGGAGATCGATCCTGCGAAGCGCCTCCGGATCGTGGAGCAGATCCAGCGCAAGCTCGAGGAGGACGCCGCGCGCCCCATCATGGGCTGGCGCATCGACCGCTTCGCCCACCACGCGTACGTGAAGGGCCTGGTGCCCCACAACGTGACGTACAACTGCTGCCGGCTGCAGGACGTGTGGCTCGATCGATAGCCGGCGCGCCGGGTGATCCGATCATCGCTCCTGCTGGATGCCTTTCGGGAACCGGTCCCGCACGACGTGCAACGTGACGCCGTGCTCGAGCAGCGCCTTGACCGCCGCGAGGACCAGCGCGAATCCCTCCGTCGACTCACTCACCTCTTGCACGACCTCGTCACCGTCGCCGGTGAACCCGGCGTGCGTGATCGTGACGAACGTCGTGCCGTCGGGCTGAGCCGCGAACAGCCACTCCACCGTCGTGGGGCTCGCGCGGCCCGGCCACTCGATGACGATGCGTCGCTCCGGCTCCACCGCCTTCACCGTCACCGGAACCGAGAGGCCGTACATCTCCCAGTCCCAGCGGACCTCCGTGCCGGCCTCGAGCCGTCCGCTGCTCCGGGTGAACCAGAACCTGGTCGTCACGGCGGGGTCGACGAACGCCTCGAACACGTCGGCCGCCGGCCTGCGGATGAGCATCGCCGTCCGTGAGACCGGCATGCGGGTGAGACGGAGATCGTGCATGGTCACTCCTCAGCGTGCCCAGCGCCGTCGTGTTCCGACTGGCCGTGTCGCTCCACGAGCACGCGACGGAGCAGCTTGCCCGTCGGGCTCTTGGGCAGCGCGTCCACGATCTCGTAGCGCCGCGGGCGCTTGAAGGCGGCGAACCCGGCCGCGGCTCGACAGAACGCGTCGAGCGTTCCGCCGTCCACCGGTTCGCGGCACACCACGAACGCGGCGACGACCTGACCGAGTCGCTCGTCGGGCAGGCCGACGACGCACGCCTCGACGACGCCGGGATGGCGGAGCAGCACCTCCTCCACCTCGATCGGGTAGATGTTCTCACCGCCCGAGATGATCATGTCGTCGACGCGGCCCACCGTGTAGATGTCGCCGTCGGCGTCCTCGTGGACGAGGTCGCCCGTGAAGTACCAGCCGCCGCGCAGCGCGCGCGCGTCCGCGTCGGGACGACGCCAGTAGCCCGCGAACGCCTCGGGCGACTCCAGGCTCACGATCAGCTCACCGGTCTCGCCCGGCTTCACGAGGTCGTCGGGACTGCCGCCGCGCTCCGGATCCGCCCGCACGACGCGGACGCGGCCGAAGACGCCCGGGCGGCCCGCGCAGGTGGGCTTGCTGGCCACGCGATCGCAGATCGTGTGCGTGTAGACCTCGGTGGACCCGAGGTGATTCACGAACACGTCGGGACGCACGCGTTCCAGCAGCCGCTCGGTCAGCGTCGACGACATCGGCGCGCCCGCGTAGCCGAGCTTGCGCACCGACGAGAGGTCGTGGCGATCGAGGTCGGGCAGCGCGAGCAGGTCGTGATAGAGCGTGGGCACGAGATAGAGCGAGTTCACGCGCTCCGCGGTGATCGTGGCCGCCGCGGCGGACGCGCTCCAGTCGGGCAGGCACACGAGGCAGCCGTTGAGCAGCGCCATGGCGATCATCGAGCGCACGCCCATGGTGTGGTAGAGCGGCATGACGGCGAGCGTGCGATCGCCGAGCGCGTTTCCGCTCTGGATCACGTGGGCCAGCGCCGCGCTCCGCTCGTTCCGGTGCGTGCGCGGCACGCCCTTCGGTCGCCCCGTCGTCCCCGACGTGTACAGCATGATGCTGACGTCCGACTCCGCCACGTCGGCGCCCGGCGGCCCGGGATCGTCCGATCCGTCCGCGAGCGACGCGAACGACACGCATCGCGCCGGGGTGGCATCGCCGACGGCGAGCCATGCGCGCACCGCGGGCAGGCTCGCGCGCGCGCCGAGGGCGGCGTCGCGGCTCGCGTCCTCGAACATGACCGCGACCGCCTCGGCGTCACGGGCGCAATACTCGATCTCGGCGGCGGAGGACCGCCAGTTGAGCGGCGTCGCGATCGCGCCCAGGACCTGGCAGGCCCAGTAGAGCGCGGCGTGCTCCTCGCGGTTCTTCAGCAGCATCACCACGTGATCGCCGTGGCGCACGCCGAGACGCGCCAGGCCCCGCGCGACGCGATGGATCCGCGCCGCCCAGTCGCGATACGTGACGCGCGTGCCACCCACCACGACGGCCTCCATGGCGGGATAGCGCTCCGCCGCGAGCGCGATCGTCACCGCGAGCGTCACGTCGCTTCGCGCCACCGTCACCGTCCCTGCAGCAGACGCAGCACGCGCTCCGGCGTGAGGGGCAGCTCCGCGACCTCGCGGAGCGGCGCGGCGTCCTCGCGCGCGGCGCGGGCCAGCGCGTCGCCCACGGCGTTGGCGATCGCGGCGGGCGCCCCGATCGTGCCGCCCTCGCCCACGCCCTTGTAGCCGCCCAGCGTGGTCGGTGACGGCCGCTCGAGGTGGACGACGCTCACGTCGGGCGCGTCGGTGGCGCTCGGCACGAGGTAGTCCATCAGGCTCGCCGTCACGGGCTGCGCCGCGTCGTCGTAGACGACCTCTTCGAGGAGCGCGGCGCCGATGCCCTGCACGACGCCGCCGACGGACTGGCCGTTCACGATGAGCGGATTGATGATGCGCCCGCAGTCTTCCACCACGACGTGGCGAAGCAGGCGCACCACACCGGTGGCGCGATCGATCTCGACGACGGCCAGGTGGCTGCCGTTGCCCGCCGTGCCGAAGAACGGATCGTAGAAGCGCGTCGCCTCGAGGCCGGGCTCCATGCCCTTCGGCAGCCGCTTCTGACCGCCGTACGCGGCGCGCGCGAGCTGACGCAGCGTCACGGCGCGACCGGGCGCACCGTGCACCCACGCGCGCCCGTCCGCGAGCTGCACGTCGGCGACCGCCGCCTCGAGCTGGTGCGCGGCGATGGCGATCGCCTTCTCGCGCACCGCGCGTGCGGCGAGCGTCGCGGCGCCGCCCGCGATGACGGCGGTGCGGCTCGCATACGTTCCGGTCCCGACGGGGCCCTGCGCGGTGTCGCCGGAGACGACGCGCACGTCCTCGAACCGCGCGCCCAGCTCGTGGGCCACGACCTGCGCCAGCGCGGTCTCGTGCCCCTGTCCCTGCGACGCGACGCCGAAGCTCGCCGTGACCGTCCCCGAGGTGTCGACGCGCACGGTCGCGCCCTCCGTGCCCGTCGCGATGTCGGCGCCCGGCGACGCGGGAATCGCCGAGCCCACGCCGGTCAGCTCGACGTACGACGCGACGCCGATGCCGAGCAGGCGTCCGTCCGCGCGCGCCTGCTCGGCGCGCAGCCCCGCGTAGTCCGCCGTGGCGGCCAGCGTCGTGAGCGACTCGACGAAGCTGCCGGTGTCCCACACCACACCGGACGCCGAGCGGTACGGCAGGTCCTCGGGACGGATCGCGTTGCGTAGCCGGATGTCGATGGGATCCAGCTCGAGGCGGCGCGCGGCGCGGTCGAGCAGGCCCTCCATCACGAAGGCGGAGACGGGACGTCCGACGCCGCGGTACGGTCCCATGGGCGCCTTGCTCGTCGCGACCCCGAGCGCCTCGCCGTGATAGTGCGGCACACGGTACGGACCGGGCAGGAAGCTGATCACCTGGATCGCCTCGATGGACGCGGTCCACGGATACGTGGAGTACGCGCCGACGTCGGTCAGCACGGTCGCGCGCAGTCCGACGACGCGTCCATCCGCGTCGAGACCGAGCTCGGCGTCGACCTCCTCGTCCCACGCCTGCGTGCTCGTGAGCAGGTCCTCGCGGCGGTCGCTCACCCACTTCACGGGCCGGCCGAGTTGTCGGGCGATGGCGGCCAGCGCGATCTCCTCCGGATACACGACGCTCTTCATCCCGAAGCCGCCGCCGACGTCGGGCGCCACGACCCGGATCCGATGAGCGGGATGATCGAGGAGATCGGCGAGCAGGTCGCGCAGCATCCCCGGCACCTGCGTGGCCGACCAGACCGTGAGCAGACCGCTGCCGACGTCGTGCTCGGCGAGGCAGCCTCGGCCTTCCATCGCCACGCCGGCGTGACGGCGGAAGCGGAACCGATCGCGCACGACGTGGCGCGCTCCCGCCAGCGCGCCCGCGACGTCCCCCTGGCTGAACGCTCGCCGGAGGATGACGTTCGTCCCCGCCGCCTCGTGCAGCAGCGGCGCGTCCGTGCCGAGCGCGTCGCGGGCGTGGACCAGGGGTGCGAGGTGGTCGTACTGCACGGTCACCAGCTCCGCGGCGTCCTCCGCGAGATAGCGATTGGCGGCGACGACGGCGACGACGGCCTCGCCCACGAAGCGCACGCGATCGACGGCGAGCGGCGGCTGGGGCGTCGCGTAGTAGTCGCGCATGCGCGACTCGGCGCGCAGCGGCTTGGCGATGGGCGCCAGGTCCTCGCCGGTGATGCACGCGACGACCCCGGGGGCGGCGAGCGCGGACGCGACGTCGAGCGCGCCGATACGCGCGTGCGGCAACGGGCTTCGCACGAACGCGACGTGCAGGGTGCCGGCAGGATCGAGATCCGCGACGTACCGTCCGCGCCCGGTGAGAAGCCGGCGGTCCTCGACGCGCGGCATCGGCGCGCCGATCGGTCCCGAGCGCGCCTCGGACGGCGCCGTCGGCGTCAGGCGCCTCGGCGCAGGACGGGCGCGGCCGCCTTCACCGCTTCGATGATCCCGTGATACCCGGTACAGCGGCACAGGACGGCGGAGAGCGCCTCGCGGATCTCCTGCTCGGTCGGCTGGGGATTGGTGCCGAGGAAGTCGAGCGCGGTGAGCAGCATCCCCGGTGTGCAGAATCCGCACTGCAGCGCGTGATGCTCGTGGAAGGCCTGCTGGAGCGGATGGAACTTCCCTCCGCTCATGAGGCCCTCGATGGTCTTGAGCTCGGCGCCGTCGGCCTGCACGGCGAGCATCAGGCACGAGCGCGCGGCCTCACCGTTCACCAGGATCGTGCACGCGCCGCAGATGCCGTGCTCGCAGCCGACGTGCGTGCCGGTCAGGCCGAGATCCTCGCGCAGGAAATCGACGAGCAGCTTCCGCGCCTCGCAGCGGCCGTCGTAGGCGACGCCGTTCACCGAGCACGCCACCGTGACCTTCGCGTCCGTCGTCCTGCCGGCTGCGCCGCGCCCACCGTTCCCTGACGCCGGCGTGGCCATCAGCGCTGGCCTCGCGCGCGCGCCACGGCGCGCACGAGCGCGCGGCGCGTCAGCACGCGCGTGAGGTTCTTGCGGTAGGCGGCCGTCGCGTGCAGGTCGGAGTCGGGCGTGACGAGCTCGGCGGCGCGCGCGCTCGCCGCGTCGAGCGCGCCGTCGCCGACGCCGTCCGCGATCAGGATCTCTTCCGCCGCGCCAAGCCGGACGGGGACGGGGCCCGCGCCCGCGGTGGCGAGGCGCGCCTCGCGCACGCGCGCCCCGTCGAGCGCGATCATCGCGGCGATGCCCACGATGGCGAAGTCGCCATGACGTCGCGCGAACTCCTCGAACGCGTAGCCCGCGCCGGCGGGCATGGCGGGCAGCCGCACCTCGGTGAGGATCTCGTCGGCGGCGAGTGACGTCGTGAGATACGTCTGGAAGAGCTCCGCCGCAGCGAGCGTGCGCTCGCCGCGCGGGCTCCGCACGACGACCCGGCCGTCCAGCGCCGTCAGCACGGCCGGGTATTCCGCGGACGGATCGGCGTGAGCGATGGAGCCGCCGATCGTCCCGCGCGATCGGATGGGCAGGTGACCGACCCAGTGCGTCGCCTCGGTGAGCAGCGGCAGTCGCGCCTTCACGACGGGCGAGAACTCGATCGTCCGCTGCCGTGTCATGGCCCCGAAGGCGAGGTGACCGTTCGCCTCGCGGATGTAGGCGAGCGCGCCGATGCGATTCAGGTCCACCAGCGCGGCCGGGCGGCTCAGGCGAAAGTTCAGCAGCGGCATGAGGCTCTGCCCGCCCGCCAGCACCTTCGCCTCGCCACCGTAGCGCTCCAGCAGCGCCAGGGCCTCGTCGACGCTCGCGGGGGCGTGATAGTCGAAGCGCGGCGGCTTCACGAGGCCGCCCTGCTCATCAGTTCCCAGAGGCCGCTCGGCGTGATGGGCAGCTCGTTGATGCGGACGCCGAGCGGGGCGAGCGCGTCGCTCACCGCGTTGGCGATGACGGCGGGCACCGTCATCGAGCTCGATTCGCCGAGTCCCTTGGAGCCGAGCGTGGTGAGCGGTGAGGGCGACGTGATGTGGGCGATGTCGAGCACGGGGGCCTCGCTCGCGGTCGGGACCAGGTAGTCCATGAAGGTGCCGGCGAGCAGCTGGCCCTCGTCGTCGTACGTCATCTCCTCGTAGAGCGCGCCGCCCAGGCCGTGCAGCGCGCCGCCGTAGATCTGGCCCTCGGCGATCATCGGGTTGATCACGGTGCCCGCGTCGTGCACGGTCACGTACTTCACGATCGTGATCGCGCCGGTGCCGCGGTCGATCTCGACGGCCATGACCTCGGCGATGAACCCGTACGTGTTCGAGGAGTTCACGCGGTCCTGCTCGTCGACGGCCTGGCTCACCGTGAAGCCGAACACCGCCGTCGCGTGGAGCATGGGCTCCATGTCGGGAGGGAGCGACTCGGTGTGCCAGTGGGCGCGTCCGGCCAGGTCCTTGATGCTGTACGCGGCGCCCGTGCCGGTCTTCGGACGCACGGTGCCGTCGCGGAACTCGAGCTGACTCGGGGACACGTCCATCAGGTGGCCCGCGTACTCCACGAGCTTCGCCTTCAGCTTCCGCGCGGCGAGGGCGGCGGCGCTGGTGCCGACGGAGCCGAAGCGGCTCGAGTACGTTCCCGACGAGATCGACCATGGTCGCGTGAACGTGTCCATCTCATCGACCACCGTCACGTCGGAGGGCGCGATCCCGAGCTCGTCGGCCACGATCTGCGACACGATGGTCTGGTGCCCCTGGCCCTGCGGCGTGCTCGACATCACCATGATGACGCGGCCGAGGGGATCGACCTTGATGGCGGCCGATTCGGTCGCGCCCGACTTCGGCATGTACTCGGGCTTGGCGCGGAACTGCGGGTCGAACGCGGTGGCGACGTAGCCCATGTTCGACACGGACGGATCGACGGCGAGGGCCAGGCCGATGCCGAAGAGGCGGCCGGCGCGGCGCGCCTCGTCGCGCTGCCGCTTGAGCTGGTCGTACTTCGCGATCTCGAGCGCCTTCTCGAACGCGGCCAGGTAGTCGCCGCTGTCGTAGAGGCCGCCCGTCGGCGTCCGGTACGGAAACGCGCTCGTCGGGATCAGGTTCTTCTTGCGCACCTCGACGGGATCGGCGCCGATCTGCTCCGCGAGCAGGTCGATCATCCGCTCGGTCTCGAAGTAGAGGTGACCGCACGCGTAGCCGCGGTTCGGGCCGGTGAGGCTCTTGTTGGTCATCAC
>JBKPPN010000477.1:0-6290 GCA_046733575.1 Candidatus Methylomirabilota bacterium
GCCCTACGTCGTCGCGGCCGACGTCGCGGAGCCGCTGACGTGGACGTTCCAGGACGGCGTGGCGCGCTACACGCGTCTCTATCGCAACGCGCGCGGCGCGTGGATCAGCGCCTTCGCGCCCGTGGCGGGCGAGCCGGGCAAGCAGATGACGGTGCTGGTGGTCGACTATCCGCTCGAGATCTACCTGGACCGGTTGCGCGAGCTCCGCATGTCGATCGTCGAGGCATCCATCGCGGGCGCGCTCATCGCCTCGGTGGCGGGTCTGCTCGTGGCCCGGCGGATCACGCGGCCGGTGTCGGCGCTGACACGCGGCGTGGCGCGGGTGGCGGGCGGCGACCTCTCCCAGGAGCTGCCCGTGCAGAGCAGCGACGAGGTGGGCGTGCTCACGCGCGCCTTCAACGCCATGCTCGACGGGCTGCGCCAGCGCGACTTCATCCGGAACACGTTCGGCCGCTACGTCTCCCCCGAGGTCGTCAAGGCGCTCCTCGACGCGCCGGAGGGCCTGCGCCTGGGCGGCGAGAAGCGCGTGGTGACGATTCTCATGTCCGACCTGCGCGGCTACACTCGCTTCGCCGAGCAGGGCGATCCGGCCTGGGTCATGGAAGTCCTCAACGGATACCTGGCGCGCATGACGGACATCGTGGTCGAGCACGGCGGGACCATCAACGAGTTCATCGGCGACGCCATCTTCGCCGTCTTCGGCGCGCCCATCCCGCACACCGATCACGCCGAGCGCGCGGCGGCGACCGCGCTCGCCATGCAGGGCGCGATGACGGAGGTCAACGCCACCCACGTGGCGCGCGGGCTGCCGCGGTTCGAGATGGGCATCGGCATCAACACCGGCGAGGCCGTCGTCGGCAACATCGGATCGGAGCAGCGCGCGAAGTACGCGGTGGTGGGCAGCGCCGTCAACGTCGCCGCGCGCGTCGAGAGCGCGACCGTCGGCGGTCAGATCTTCGTGAGCGCGGCCACCTACGAGCACCTCGATCACCTCGCCGACGTCGCGCCGCCCATCGCGGTGGAGCTCAAAGGACTGGCCGCCCCGCTCGTCCTCTACGAGCTCCGGGGCTTGCGCGGACGCTTCGCCCAGCAGGCGCGCGCGCCATCCGCGGAGGACCGCGCTGAGGTCGCCGTCGAGCTCCCGGTCACGTGTGCGGCGCTCGAGGGCAAGGCGGTGAGCACGGACACGATCGACGGGACAGCGGTGCGCCTGGGACGCCGGACCGTGGTGGTCCGGCTCGCGTCAGCGCTCGCGCCGCTGACGAACGTGCGGATGCGGATCACGTACGCCGACGGCGCGCCGTCCGGCGACCTCTACGGCAAGGTGCTGTCGGTCGGCCGCGACGGCGGCGACGGCGACGTCACGATCATCCGGCTGACCTCCGTCGATCCGGCGGACGAGCGCGCCATCGATCGACTCGTGAGCGGGGAGGCCACGTCGGGGTCCGCCGCACCGTGAGCGCGTCGCGCCGTGTCCCACCGAGCATGAGTGATCCGACGCGCATCCTGATCCTGGGCGGCGGCTTCGGTGGCGTGCACACGGCCCTGCACCTGGAGCGGTTGCTCGCGCGCGAGCTCCGGACGGGCCGGGTCGAGATCGGCCTGGTCAGTCGCGAGAACTACATGGTGTTCCAGCCCATGCTGCCGGAGGTGATCTCGGGCAGCATCGGCCTGCTCGACACGATCACGCCCATCCGCCGACTGTGTCCCGGGACGAACCTCTACACGCGCACCATCGACCGCATCGATGTCGAACGCCGGACGGTGTCCGCGGGCACGGGCTTCGGCGGCGCGCCGCTCGTCTTGCCCTACGACCATCTCGTGATCGCGCTCGGCAACGTGACGAGCTTTGCCGGGCATCCCGGCCTCGCCGAGCACGCGCTGCCCTTCCGGTATCTCGGCGATGCGCTCGCCATCCGTAACCGCGTCATTCACACGCTCGAGGAAGCCGACATACAGCGCGACGCGGCCAAGCGCGGCTGCCTGCTGACGTTCGTCGTGGCCGGGGGCGGGTTCTCGGGCGTCGAGGCGGTGGCGGAGCTCAACGATTTCGTGCGCGCGGCGGCGAAGAGCTTCCGCAACGTCATGGCCGAGGAGATCCGCGTGGTGCTGCTGCACGCGGGGCCGCTCATCCTGCCCGAGCTGCCCGCTTCGCTCGCGCGCTTCGCCCAGACGCAGCTCGCGCGCCGTGGCGTCGAGATCCGGCTCAACCGTCGTCTCGTCGGCGCCACGGCGGACGGCGCGCTGCTCGACGACGGCGAGCGGATCGCCACGCGGACGCTGGTCAGCACCGTGCCGTCGATGCCCAATCCGCTCGTGGCCGCGCTCGACTGCAAGAAGGAGCGCGGGCGCATCGTCGTCGACTCGCATCTCGCGCTGCCTCAGCATCCCGGCGTGTGGGCGCTCGGCGACTGCGCGTACAGCCTCGACGCGAGGACGGGTGAGCCCGCGCCCCCCACGGCGCAGCACGCCACGCGCCAGGCGCGCTGCGTGGCCGAGAACATCGCGGCGGCGATCCGGGGGAGCGCGCCGCGCGCGTTCTCGTTCCGGGCCCTCGGCAAGATGGGCTCGCTCGGTCACCGCTCGGCCGTGGCCGAGGTGCTGGGCGTGCGGCTCTCCGGCTTCCTGGCGTGGTGGCTCTGGCGCACCGTCTACCTCATGAAGCTGCCGGGGCTCGACCGGAAGCTGCGCGTGGCGGTGGACTGGACGCTCGATCTGATCCTGCCTCCGGACATCGTGCAGCTCAAGACGGAGAGCCCCATGGGCATCCGTCGCGAGCACTTCGAGGCCGACGAGGTGGTGTTCCGGGAGGGCGATCGCGGCGACTGGCTCTACGTCGTGCTCGACGGCGAGGTCGAGATCTGCCGGTCGGTGCCGGGGCAGGGCAACACGCCGATCACGCGGCTCGGTCGGGGCGAGTGCTTCGGCGAGATCGCGCTCGTGAGCGAGTCTCCGCGCTCGGCCACCGCGCGCAGCGTGACGCCCGTCGACCTGCTCGCCGTGGACCGCGACGCCTTCCACGCGCTGTTCGCGCACTTCCCGCCGCTGCGCGGATTCTTCGAGGAGCTCATCGCGACGCGGACGCGGTGAGCTCCGCGGATTGGGCCCGCGCTCGCGCCTCGATGCGATCGATGCCGACCAGGGGCACGAACACCCACGCGAGCGCCGTCATGGCCGCCGCGATGAGAACGAGCCAGGAGTAGCCCAGGGTGTCGTAGAGGTAGCCGCCCACGATCTGCGAGCCCTGCGTGCCGATGTTGTAGACCGCCATGAGCAGCGCGAAGAACGTGCCCTCGATGCGTCGCGGACAGCCCTTGGCGGCCAGGTCGAGGAAGGCGAGCTGCGTCGTCATGGCCACGCCGCCGAAGATGGCCTCGATGGCGATGGCGGACAGCCGCCCGCGATAGCCGAGATAGGCCAGCGTCCCCACCGTCGCGACGCCGATGGCCCACACGATCAGGAGGCGCAGAGGGACACGGCGCGAGAGCGGCGCGTACACGATGGCGCCCACGATGCCGGCCACGGCCTGCAGGGCGCTGAGATGCCCGATGAACTGCTGACTGAATCCGAGCTTGTCCGTCTGGTAGTAGAGAAGGGCAGGGCCGAAGGACGGGCTGAAGGTCCAGAAGAAGATGAAGGCGGCCACGAGCCAGCCCTCGCGTTCGCACGCGGCGTGACGGACCGCCCGCCACGTCTGTCGGAACGCGCGGTCGGGCGGCACGACCGGCTCCTGCACGAACAGCACCACCATGATGAGGGAGACGAGCGGGAAGCACGCCGCGGTGATGAACGCGATGTGCAGCTCGCGGTGCGCGGCCAGGTGACCCCCTACCACGCCGACCAGGACGCTGGCCGTGGTGATGGACGCCCACTGCACGGACTGGAACGCGCCCGTCAATCCGAGCGGCCGTCCATTCTCGATCATCAGCGCGTCCGTCAGCACGTCGTTGAAGGCCAGGCCGAAGGCCATCAGCGTGAACAGCGTGACCAGGGCCAGGTACGTGTGCTCGACGGCAGTCCCGAGCGTCATCCCCGCCGCCGCCGCGATCGTGCAGGTGAGGATGAGATAGCTCTTCCGGCGCCGACCGAAGAACGGGATGAAGTCCGAGATCAGCCCGTAGGCCGGCTTGAGGAACCACGGGATGGCCGTGATCGAGAAGAACGTGGCGACCTGCGCCGCGGTTAGCCCGCGGTCCTTCAACACGATCGTCAGGGTCTGCTGGGGCAGGTACCACATGCCCTGGGAGAAGTAGACGACGGCGAAGAGAATCGCGAGCCGCTTGGCCTCGGCGGTCTTGAACGGGTGGAGCCGGCGGAGGGCGGTGGCCACGCCGCCGGGCATGATAGCTGGAAGCCCGGCCGGTGTAGCGTCTAGAATTCCCGATGCGCTCCGTCTGTCCTCACGACTGTCCGTCGGCCTGCAGCCTCCTCGTCTCGGTCGAGGACGGCCGGCTCACCGACGTCACGGGCGACCCGCACCATCCCTTCACGCAGGGTCTCATCTGCGGCAAGGTGCGCGCCTACGCCGAGCGCGTGCACTCGCCCCTGCGCGTCCGCACGCCGCTGCGGCGTGTCGGCGCGAAGGGGGACGGCGCGTTCGTCGCGGTGAGCTGGGACGACGCCGTCGCGGAGATCGCGGAGCGGTGGCGCGCCATCATCGCCACCGACGGCGCCGAGGCCATCGTCCCGTTCTCCTACGCGGGGACGATGGGACGCGTGCAGTACTACGCGGGGCATCCGCTGTTCCACGCCCTCGGCGCCACGCGTCTCGATCGCACCATCTGCGTCTCCACCGCGTACGCGGGCTGGCGCGCCACGCTGGGCGCGGTGACGGGCAACGACTCCGAGCAGATGGTGGGCGCCGACCTCGTCGTGCTGTGGGGCATCAACGCCGCCTACTCCACCGTCAACGTGATGACCCTCGTCAAGCAGGCGCGCGCCCGCGGGGCGGTCGTCGTCACCGTGGACCCCTACCGGACTCCGACCGCGCAGCAGGCGGACCAGCACCTGATGGTGCGTCCCGGCACCGATGCCGCGCTCGCCCTCGCGGTCATGCACGTGCTGATCGCGGAGGACCGCGTCGATCGCGACTACGTCGCCCGCGCGACGATCGGCTTCGACCGCCTCGCGGCCCACGTGCGCGACTGGTCGCCGGAACGCGCGGCGTCGATCACCGGGATCCCGGCCGAGACGATCACCGCGTTCGCGCGCCGGTACGGCGCCGGCCCGCGGAGCTTCATCCGCGTCGGCATCGGCCTGTCGCGTCACGACAACGGCGGCATGACGTGCCGGGTGCTCGCGTGTCTGCCCGCGCTCACGGGCGCCTACGCCGACCATCACGGCGGCGCGCTGCTCTCCACCGCGGAGACGTTCGGCTTCGACGACGACGTGCTCGCGCGTCCCGACCTGATGCCGCGGCCGGCGCCCCGCGTGCTCAACATGATCAAGCTCGGCGGAGCGCTCACCGACGAGTCGTATCGACCGCGCGTGCGCGCTCTGTACGTCTACAATTCCAATCCCGCCGCCGTCTGCCCGGACCAGAACCGCGTGCTCGCCGGCCTCGCGCGTGACGATCTGTTCACCGTCGTGCACGAGCAGGTGATGACGGACACCACGCGCTACGCCGACCTGGTCCTGCCCGCCACCACGTCGATGGAGCATCTCGACGTCTACAAGTCGTACGGCCACCACTACGTGCAGCTTGCCGAGCCCGTCCTGCCGCCGCAGCACGAGGCGCGCTCGAACTGGGACGTGTTCGCCGCCCTCGCCGCCGCGCTCGGCGTCGCGCGCGAGCATTACGCGAAGACGCCCGAGACGCTGGTGCGCGAGCTCGTGGCGAGCGGCGACGCCTCGCTCGCGGGTATCACGTACGAGCGCCTGCGCGACGACGGCTCGATCCGTCTCGCGGTGCCCAGGCCGTACCTGCCCTTCGCGAGCGGCGCTCCCACGCCGTCGGGCAAGGTGGAGTTCTACTCGGAGACGCTGGTGGCGGCCGGTCATCCCGGGCTGCCGACCTACGTGCCGCTCGGTGAAGGCCCGGACAACGTCGCGCTCGCCGCGCGTTACCCGCTGCAGTGCATCGTGCCGCCCAACCGGTTCTTCCTGAACTCGAGCTTCAGCCAGTCCGACCGGCTGCGACGCCGTCAGGGGCGACCGACCGTCTTCGTGGCCGCGTCGGACGCGAGATGCCGCGGGATCGCGGACGGCGACCGCGTGCGCGTCTTCAACGACCGCGGGTCGGCGTACTTCCAGGCCAGCGTCACCGACGCCACGCGCGAGGGGGTGGTGGT
>JBKPPN010000478.1:0-5610 GCA_046733575.1 Candidatus Methylomirabilota bacterium
GGTCGTCACCGCCTGCACGTTGCCCACCGCGGTGACCTGCACCGGCACGCTCTTCTGCTCCGCCGTGGCCACGCCCACGGGGACGGCGGGCGGCGCGGCGGCGCCGGCCGCGCCGCCCTGCGGCGTTCCGGTCGCGCGGTCGGAGCAGCCCGCCGCAACCGCGACGATAAGGAGGAGCCACGCCGCGGCCACGCGCCTCACGCCTTCACTCCGTTTCCCGACTTGGCGATGTCGCCCTGCCGCGCCGCCTCGACGAGCGCCTCGAGGCCGCGGAGCACGCGGTCGCGGTCGTCGATGGGCATCCGCGAGAGGACTTCTTCGAGGCTCTTCGTCTGCATGGTGTGGAGCTCGTGCACCAGCGACTTGCCCTGACGGGTGAGCTCGAGGACGTACACGCGACGGTCGGCGGGGTGATCGCCGCGCACCACGAAGTGCTTCTGCTCGAGCCGGTCGATGATGTGGGTCACCGCGGGGAGCGTCACCGCGAACGCCTTGGCCACGTCGCCCATGTGGCACCCGGGATGGTCGCCCACGTAGAACAGCACCTGGGACTGGGCGTAGGTCAGGTCGAGCTCGGAGGCGCGCTGCCAGAGGATCTGGCGGAACGTCGTGCTGCCGAGGGCGTTCAGCAGATCGAGGAGCCGCTGGGCCTCGGCGCGCATGGCGCCACTCCGGGGCCGGATCGGGGAGGACCGCATGACCCCTTGATGATCCACGCCCTAAACAGTTTCGTCAATAAAGGATTTCTGGCCGCGTCACGGCCCGGGCACGAAGCGCGGCTGGCCCTTCTCCCGCACGATGTAGCCCGGGGTCGGGAAGTGCGCGGCACACACGAGCACGCCGCTGTCGGCGTGACGCTCGACGAACGCGCGCCGCGTCTGGGCGGCGCGCCGCGGCTCGTAGCAGAAGCGGCTGCTCCACGCGGGCTCGGCGACCTGGACGATGCGGTGCATGAGGTCGCCGGAGAAGACCGCCTCGCCCGACGACGTGGTGAGCCGCACACAGACGTGGCCGGGCGTGTGACCCGGCGTCGGCTCGAAGCGGAGATGCCGGCCGATCGCGAACGTGCTCTCGACGAGCCGGGCGCGCCCCGCCTCGACGATCGGCGTGACGCTGTCCGCGATGCAGCCGTCCTTCTCGGCGCCGCTGTCGCTCTGGTACTTCCAGAATTCCCACTCCTCGCCGACGAAGACGTAGCGGGCGTTGGGGAAGGTCGGCACCCAGCGCCCGTCGACGAGCGAGGTGTTCCAGCCGACGTGGTCGACGTGGAGGTGCGTGCACACGACGTAGTCGACGTCCTCGGGCCGCACCCCGACGGCGGCCAGGTCGTCGAGGAACGTGCCCTGGCGTCTGTGCCACGCGGGCGCGCCGTCGCGCGCCTTGTCGTTGCCGACGCACGTATCCATGACCATCGTGTGCTCGGGCGTGCGCACGACGTAGCTCTGGATGCGCGAGCCCAGGTCGTCCGTGCGCGCGTCCCAGAAGGCCGGCTTGAGCCAGCCGAGGTGTCGCGCGATGCCGTCCGCCGTGGCGTCGGGCAGCATGGACGTGGTGGGGAACGACGAGCGGTCGATCTCGACCACGCGATCGATACGGACGTCGCCCAGCGTGAACGTCGTCATCGTGCCGTCTCCTTCGTCGCGATGCGCTCCAGCACCGCCTCTGCTTCCGTCACCAGCGACGCCATCACCTCGCGCACGGGCCGCACGGCGTGGATGAGCGCGGCGCTCTGGCCGCACGCGGCGCTGCCGTTCTCGATGTCGCCCTGCTCGCGCGCTCGCACCGCGGACGGCTTGCCCACGCGCTCGAACTGGATGGGAAAGGGCTGAATCTCCCCGGCGCGAGTTTCCCACTCGCGCGTGAAGTTGTTGCGGATGAGCCGGCACGGCTTCCCGGACGAGCCGCGGCTGATCACGGTGCCCTCCTCGTCGATGGCCACGATCTTGTTCTTGTAGTTGTCGTGCCCGAACGCCTCCGGCGTGGCGATGAACCGCGTGCCGATCCAGATCCCCGCCGCGCCCAGCGCCAGCGCGGCGACGAGCCCGCGTCCGTCGGCGATCCCGCCCGCCGCGAGGACCGGAGTCGGGGCGACGGCGTCCACGACGCCCGGGATCAGCACGAGACCGCCCACGCGCCCGGTGTGGCCGCCGGCCTCGTGCCCCTGGGCAATGACCACGTCGACGCCGCTCGCGACGTGATCGCGCGCCTGCTTCACGTTGCCCGCGAGGGCCATCACCTTGATGCCCAGCCGCTGCGCGCCCGCGCACACGGGGCCGGGATTGCCGAGCCCGGCGATGAGCACCGGCACGCGCTCGTCGAGGACGACGTCGACCCAGCCGCGCACGGCGTCGGTGAACCTGTCGGTCTCCGCCCCCGCCGCCCGCACCGTCGCGAACAGAACGTCGACGCCGAACGGCTTGTCGGTGCGATCGCGCACGCGACGGATCTCGGTGCGCAGGTCGACAGGACTGCCGTGCGCGGCGGCGAGGACGCCGAGCCCGCCCGCCTCGGACACCGCGGCCGCGAGGGCCGAGCGGGCGACGAAGCCCATGCCGGCCTGGCAGATCGGGTACTGGATGCCGAGCAGATCGCAGAGCGGTGTGCGCAAGGCGGACGTCCCGGCGCGCATCACTCGCCCCGGAACTGCGCCGGCCGCTTCTCGAGCATCGCCTTGACGCCCTCGCGCGCGTCGGCGCTCTTGCGCGCGCGCGTGACCTGCAGGTCGAGATCCTCGTGCTCCACGCCGTCGCGCGCCGCGATGGCGCGCTGGATCACCGCCTTCATGCCCGCCAGCGACAGCGGCGCGTTGCCCGCGATGCCGCGCGCCACGTCGTACGTGGTCGCCTCCAGCTCCGCCGCGCTCACGACCCGGTGCACCATCCCCATCTCGAGCGCCCGCCGCGCTCCCACCGGCTGCCCCGTGAGCAGGATCTCCCGCGTGTTCGCGGGTCCCACGATCTCGACCAGCTTCTGTCCCAGCACGAACGGCACGATGAGCCCGATGCGCGCCAGCGGCATGGCGAACCTCACGTGATCCGCCACGATTCTCAGATCACAGTGCAGCGCCAGCTCACACCCGCCCGCATACGCGTCTCCCTGCACCATCGCGATCGTCGGATGCCGACTCGCCTCGATTCTCCTCAGCACCTCGATGACCCCGCTCTCCGGATCATCCGCCAGCGCCTGCCGCTCCCTCATCTCGTTCAAGTCCATCCCCGAACAGAACGCCCTCCCCGTCCCCCTGATAACGACGACGCGCACCGACCGATCTCCCTCGAGCCGATCGAACGCGCGCCGCAACCCGTCCAGCACCGCCCCATTCAACGCATTCCGCTTCTCCGGCCTGTTCAACGTCACGGTCGCAACACCCGAATCGACGGAACAAAGAAGCTCCTCTGGCATGTCTGTCTCCCGATCAGAGTGTCTTACCGCAACGGGACCCGCGCATCCACACCGCGCACCCGACCGGTTGGGAACTTCTCGCGGGTCATCGAAGCGTCAAACGGTCGTGGTCAGAGGCCGGACCCCGCCGCGCCGCCGGCTCGCTCACCCCGTCGCCGCGCGCGCCGACGACGGCGCACCGCGAGACTCAGCGGAACAGCGAACGCGCCACGACCATGCGCTGAACTTCCGACGGCCCTTCTCCGATGCGCCGCACACGAGCCTCGCGATACCACCGCTCGAGCGGGAACTCCTTGGAGACGCCGTACCCGCCGTGCACCTGCACCGCGGCGTCGACGACCCGCCCCAGCACTTCGCTCGAGTACAGCTTCGCGATGGACGCCTCGACCTTGGCGTCTTCGCCGCGATCCGCCTTCCACGCCCCTTCCCAGATGAGCCAGCGCGCGGCGCGGATCTCGATCTCCGCGTCGACGAGCATCCACTGGATGGCCTGACGCTCGGACAGCTTCACCCCGAACGTCGAGCGCTGCTTGGCGTGCTCGACGGCCATCCTGTGCGCGGCCACCGCGACACCCAGGTTGCACGCGGCGTAGGGGAAGCGATTCTTCACCAGCCCGCCCAGTGCGAGCTGCAGTCCCTGCCCCTCCGCGCCGACCAGGTTCGCCGCCGGCACGTAACAGTCCTCGAGGTGCACCTCGTTCGGGATCGACACGGTGCGGATGGTCTTGATCGGTCGCGCCGTGAAGCCCGGCGTGCCCTTCTCGACGATGAAGCACGAGACCCCCTGCCGTCCCTTCGCGCGATCCGTCCGCGCGAACACGACGCCCCACTCGGCCTCGTGCGCGTTCGAGATGAAGATCTTCGTGCCGTTCAGCACCCAGCCTCCGTCCTTCTTCACCGCGGTGGTCTCGATGGCGCCCGCGGGATCCGAGCCGCCGCTCGGTTCCGTGATGGCGAAGAACGTCTTGTGGCCGTCGCGCATGGCCGGCATCGCGTACCGTTCGATTTGTTCCGGTGAGCCGGCGAAGATGAACGGCGCGGGCGTGCGACCGAAGACGCCGCACCCGGGGTTGTAGAGACCCATCCGGTGCTGCGACATCTCCTCGAGCAGCACCGACATCGAGAACGTGTCCATCCCGCCGCCGCCGTACTTCTCGGGCGCACCGAGACACCAGAGACCAGCGGCCTTCGTCCTGGCGGCGAGCCGCGCGTAGTCGTCCTTCGGCAGATCGGGCGCATCGGGATCGAGGCGCTGCTCGAGCGGAATGATCTCGTCGCGAACGAAGCGACGGATCTGGTCCTTGATGGCGACGAGCTCGTCGGGGAGGCGATACCCGGGGAAGGTCGTCATGGCGCGGGCATCTTACCCCGCGGCCACGGAGGCCGTCACGACGCGGACCGCAGGTCGAGCGGCACCTCCGTTCGCGTGTCGCCGATGCGGATGCGGAGCTGCGCCGCCGTCGTGCCGCGAGGGATGACGAACAGCACGTCGCCGTCCTTCGCCGACTCGCCCGGGACCACCTCGTTGAGGTGACTCTCGGGCGCCCGCGGCACGCCGGCCACCACGAGCCGGAACGACTCGTCCCAGAAGTTCTTGTCGTAGCGGTCGTGGTTGGTCATGCGCAGACGAAGGGTCAGCTCGTCGTTCTCGGTGGTGCGTGGCGCGACGTCGATCCGCAGAAAGCTGATCGTGACGAGCCCGAGCTTGTGATCGCGCAGCGACGGCAGCGGCGCCGCGAAGGCCGCGCGCGCGGTCGCCGAGCCGGCGGGATCGGGACGTGACGCCGGGGCGGACCCGGCCGCCGACGTCGTCCCGGTCGACGTCCCGGAGACCGTGGCGCCAGGCGACGACGTGGCGGGCGAGGACGGCGCGCTCGAGGCCGCCGGTGCGGCGATGAACCAGCCGGTCTGCTGCACGGCAACCACGAGACCGGCGAGCGCGGTGACGGTCGCCGTGAGCGCCGTGATGGTCCCGGGCAACGTCTGCCACCAGCTCCCGCCCTTCCCGTCGTCGCTCAGCCACTCCACCTCCCTGGCGCGCATCACGCAGCGCCGTCACACCGTCTCCAGATCAAAGGCCGCCGCCATCAGGGCACGCGTGTACGCCTCGCGCGGGTGCTCGAAGACCTCCACGGTCGGTCCCCGCTCCACGACCTTGCCCGCCCGCATCACGATCACCTCGTCGCTCAGCGCGCGCACGACGCGGAG
>JBKPPN010000479.1:0-4040 GCA_046733575.1 Candidatus Methylomirabilota bacterium
AGGGAGCGGAGGGTGCGGGGGGTGGGCTCTGACCACGACCGTCCGTGGCTCCGGTCATCGTTGAAGGCGTTCCCAACCGGGTCCTAGTCGGCCTCACTCTCCGTGTGCGGGGAACGGGTCATCTGCCCACCCCCCGCACGCTCCGCTCCCTCCGTCCCCCAGGGCCACCGATTTCGCCGAATACGCGTTCGTCGACACGGGGTCGTCGGCCTTGACGCCAACGCGAGGCGGAGGGACGGGGGATGGGGGAGGGGGGTCGGGTGGCCCGTTTCCCGCGAGCGATATGAGGCCGCGAAGGATCCGGTTGGGAACTCCTCGAAGGATGATCGGAGCCGCCGACGCCCCGCGCACACCACGGATGAAGCGGGTAGCCGAGGCCGCGGCGGCGGCGTATGCTGCGCGCAGTCGCGGCGTCACGACCGACCGTTCACGATAGGTGCGGGAGGGACGAACATGACTCTGCGTGACATCCTCAAGGTCAAGGGCTCGCACGTTCACGCCATCGGCCGTCACGACACCGTGCTCGACGCCGTCGCGCGCCTGATGGAGCACCGGATCGGCGCGCTGCTCGTGCTCGAGCGCGGGGCGGTGGCGGGGATCATCACCGAGCGCGACGTGCTGCGCGAGTGTCAGCACCGGAGCGCGGAGCTGGGCCGGATCGAGGTCGGCGAGGTGATGACGCGCGAGCTCGTGCTGTGCCGCCTCGACGACGCCGTGGAGCACGCCATGGCGCTCGTGACCACGAACCGCGTGCGCCATCTGCCGGTGATGGACGGCGGACGCGTGGCGGGGATGATCTCGATCGGCGACCTCGTCAAGGCCACGCTGGACGACGCGCGCGACGAGAATCAGCACCTCAAGGACTACATCACCGCGCGCTGACGCGCCGGGCGGGCCGCGTCTCAGGCCAAGGGCGTTCCCTCGCGCAGCAGCACGTCGTCGTAGAGCGCCTGCAGCCGCGCCGCGACTGGCCCGCGCGTCCCGCTGCCGATCGTGCGCCCGTCCAGCGTCACGATCGGCTGCACGCCGATGACGGTCGAGGTCAGGAACACCTCGTCCGCGGTGTAGAGGTCGTACGGTGTCATCTCGCGCACGTCGACCGCGATGGGCAGCGACGGCGCGATGGCGAGGACCGTCTCGCGCGTGATGCCCTCGAGGATGTTGATCGCGGGCGGCGTCACCAGCCGCCCCCGGCAGACCGCGAACAGGTTGTCGCCCGTGCCCTCCGTCACCATCCCTCGCGCGTCGAGCAGGATCGCCTCGTCCACCCCCGCGTCGATCGCCTCCCACCGCGCCAGGATCCCGTTCAGGTAGTTGTTCGCCTTGACGCGCGACTCCAGCGACGCCGTCGGCGTGCGCCTGATCGCCGCGGTGATGGCCCTGATTCCCTGCGCATTCCCGTGAATGGCCGCCATCTCTCCCGGCGGCTCCGCTCCCCGCGTCAACATCACCACCGTCGCCCCTCCGGTCGCCGTTCTGGGATCGAGCGACACATACGCACACGTCCCCCGCGACACGACGATGCGCAGGAATCCATCGACCATGTCGTTCCGTCGCAGCAGGTCGACCGCCGCCTCCCGGAACCCGTCGCGGGTCATCGGCGGCGCAATCCTCAAGACCTGCAGCGATCGCAGCAGCCGCTCGATGTGCGCCTCCAGCTTGAACACGCGGCGCGCTCGCGCCACCGCCGTATCGAAGCACCCGTCGCCGTACAGAAAGCTGCGGTCATAGACCGACACCGTCGCTTCCGCGACGGGCACGACCTTCCCATTCACGTACGCCATCTCATGCGCCATGGATGTCTCCGAGCGAGCCGATTCGCGTCCGATGCGTCACGCTCCCACACCGTCGCCCCTCGGCGGCGGAGAGCGGCGTGAGCGTGCACAGACGGTCGTGGTCAGAACCCCCGCCCTCTCACGCCGCTCTCCGCCGCCCAGCGTCGCCGACGCTAGCGCCGCCCTTTCTTGTACTCGTCGTACGGAATCCACTTTCCGTTCGAGATCACCGTCACGAGGAAGGGCCGAAGGTCATCCCCGCGCTCGTTGAACTTCGTCTCTCCGGTGACGCCGACGAACCCGGACGTCGCCGCGAGCGCATCGCGGACCTTCGTCTTGTCCTTCGCCCCCGCCTTCTCGTACGCGGCCTTCATGAGGTACACCGCGTCGTAGCCCATGGCCGACGTCCCCGTCGGCTCCTTGCCGAACCGCTTGGTGTACGTCTCGGTGAACTTCACCGCGCCCGGATCGCTCGAGTCCTTGGTGAACGCAGTGGTGACCAGCACGCCGTTGGTGTCCGCGCCGCCCAGCTCGACGAAGACCGGCGTGTGCAAGACGTCCGTGCTCACCATCTGGAAGTTCACGCCGAGCTGCTTGGCCTGCTTCAGGATGAGGGCCGCCTCCTGGTAGTAGCCGAAGTAGGCCACGGTGTCGACGCCCGCCTCCTTGAACTTGAGGAGCTGGGCGCTGAACGTCTTGTCGCCCGAGTTGTAGTTCTGCTGGACCGGCGTGTGCCCGAGCTTCTTCAGTCCCTCGAGCGCGCCCTCCGCGGCGGCCCGACCGTACTCGTTGGTGTCGTTCAGCACGCCGACCTTCTTCGCCCCGAGCTCCTTCACCGCGAACTCCGCCACGAACGCCGCCGTGCGGTCCGAGCGGTACTGCGTGCGGAAGATCCAGCGGTTCGGCTCACCGGAGGGCAGGGGATCGGTGATCAGCTTCGACGACGAGCAGGAGTTCAGGTTGATGACCTCGGCGCGGGAGTGGATGGGCACCATGGCCAGCGTCGTGGCGCTGGAGCACGAGCCCATGAGGAAATCGATCTTGTCGCGGGTGATGAGCTTGTTCGTCGCGTTGACGGCCTCGGTGGGCTTGCTCCCGTCGTCCTCCACGACGAGGTCGATCTTGCCGATGCCCTTGATCCCGCCCGCGGCGTTGATCTCCTCGACGGCGAGCCGGACGCCGTTGGCATGCGGGATGCCGTAGCCGGCCGCGGCGCCGGCGAGGTTGTCCACGAGACCGAGCTTCACGTCGGCGCGCGCCGGGGCGGCGAGAGCGCCGACAGCGAGCGCGACGACCACGACGAGCGTCCACGAGCGCATGTTCATCACGTCCTCCTTCGGATGTGCGATCGGTTAGCGACCGAGATAGGCACGTTGCACGTCGGGATCGGCGGCGAGCCGACGAGCGTCGCCTTCCACGACGATCCGTCCCGCCTCCATCACGTAGGCGCGGCGGGCGATGGCCAGGGCCATGGCGGCGTTCTGCTCCACGAGCAGGATGGTGGTGCCGTGAGCATTGATGTCGCGGATCACGTCGAAGACCGCCTCCACCAGGAGGGGCGCGAGCCCCATCGACGGTTCGTCGAGGAGGAGCACGCGGGGTCGGGCCATGAGGGCGCGTGCGATCGCCAGCATCTGCTGCTCGCCGCCCGACAGCGTCCCGCCCGCCTGGTGCTGGCGCTCGCGCAATCGCGGAAAGCGCGCCAGCACCTCGTCGGCGCGGCGACGGTTCTCCGCCACGTCGCGGTGCAGGTTGGCGCCGATGGCGAGGTTCTCCGCCACGCTGAGCTCGGCGAAGATCTTGCGGCCCTCGGGGACGTGGATGACGCCGCGGCTGACGATCGCGGCGGGATCGCGCCCGTCGATCCGGGTCCCCGCGAGCTCGATGCGCCCCGACGACAGCGGGAGCAACCCGGAGATCGCGCGCAGGGTCGACGTCTTGCCCGCGCCGTTGGCGCCGACGAGGGCCACGATCTCGCCCTCGCGCACGTCGAGCGAAACGCCGTGGAGCGCGCGGATCATCCCGTACCCGGCCGAGACGTCCGCCAGCGACAGCACGACGTCGCCGGACGCGCGCCCGGTCGACGCCGCCGTGTCGCGGCCGCGCCCGAGGTACGCCTCGATGACGCGCGCGTCGTTCTGCACGTCCGACGGCGTCCCCTCTGAGATCTTCTCGCCGTGGTCCAGGACGGAGATGCGATCGCACAGGCCCATGACGGCCTTCATGTTGTGCTCGATCAGCACGATGGTCCGTCCCTCGTCGCGC
>JBKPPN010000480.1:0-7245 GCA_046733575.1 Candidatus Methylomirabilota bacterium
GCGGCATTCACGTCTTCACGCCGGACGCGCGGCTGCGTGAGGTGATCGAGACGCCGGAGTACACGGCGAACTTCGCGTGGGGCGACGACGACTACCGCTCGCTCTTCGTGACCGCGTCGACGTCGCTCTACCGACTCCGCCTCGACACCCCGGGACTCCCCGTGTTCTGAGGCGAACCGGGAGCGCGCCGCTGGCGCCGACGACACTGATCGAGGCGCTCCGCGGCCGGGAAACAACGAACGCGGTTTGACCAGCTCGCCGCTAGCGCCGGAGGCTCTGCGAAGGCGCTCCGCGGGCCATATTAAGGAGACCAGGCCCATGCACCGTCGCATCGCACTCGTGTTGTTGCTCCTCGCCGCGCTCGTGCTGCCGCTCGGGGCGAGCGCACAGAAGCCGATCAAGGTCGGGTTCCCGATCATCCTGTCCGGGCCGGGAGCGCTGTTCGGAGAGCCGGCGTCCAAGGGCGCGCAGATGTTCGTGGAAGAGATCAATGCCAAGGGCGGGGTGCTCGGTCGCAAGATGGAGCTGGTCGTGCGTGACACCAAGGGCCAGCCCGACGAGGCCGTGCGGGTGGCGCGCGAGATGATTCTCAAGGACAACGTCGACTTCCTCGTCGGCACGCTGACGTCGGCCGAGGGTCCCGCCGTGTCCGTGGTCGCGAAGGAGAACAAGATCGTCTTCATCGCGCCCATCCCGAAGACCGATCAGCTCACCGCGGCCGACAAGCTGCATCCGTACGTGTTCCGGGTCGCATCCAACACCACCATCGAGGGGCGCAGCGTGGCCGAGATCATCGCCAAGTGGCCGGTCAAGCGCATCGGGACGATCGCGCCCGACTACGCGTACGGTCAGGACGTCACGAAGTCGTTCGTCGATCACCTGAAGAAGATCGCGCCGCAGATGGAGATCGTGGACCAGCAGTGGCCGAAGCTCGGCGAGGCCGACTACACGCCGTTCATCAACGCCCAGATGGCCAAGAAGCCCGACGCCGTATTCTCGTCGCTGTGGGGCGGCCACTTCCTCAACTTCACCAAGCAGGCCAAGCCTCTCGGCTACTTCGACGCCGTCAAGAACAACTTCCTGGCCGGCGGCGAGGGCGCCTCACCGGAGTCCACCAAGGCGATGGGCGCCGACTACCCCGTCGGCATCTGGGGCAACTCCTACGACGCCTTCTACTGGGAGGACGCGCCGGCCGCGCACAAGGAGTGGATCCAGAAGCTGTCGAAGTACGTCAAGGACGAGTACCCCTCGTCGTGGCCGATCCAGGGCTACATCGGCATGCAGTTCCTCGCCGAGGCGATCAAGAAGGCCAACAGCACGGACTCCGACAAGGTGGCCAAGGCGATGCTCGGCCTCACCGTCGACACGCCGGCGGGCAAGCTGACCATCCGTGAGAAGGACCACCAGGCCAACCGCGGTCAGCTCTACGGCAAGACCGTGAAAGACCCGAAGTATCCGTTCGCGATCATGAAGCCGGTGACGTACGTCGACCCCACGAAGTTCATGGACTAGACAGATCGTCCGGAACGCACGACCGGGAGTGCTCGACATCGGGGAGGCGCATGGCGCCTCCCCGATGTGAAGGCGCATGGATCCGTCCTTCCTGTTCGCGCAGTCCTTGAGCGGGCTCACCGCGGCGATGTTCCTCTTTCTCATCGCGTCGGGACTCTCGCTCATCTTCGGCGTGCTGCGCGTCCTGAACTTCGCGCACGGCTCGTTCTACATGCTGGGGGCGTACCTCGCGTATCAGGTCGTGCAGTCGATCGGCACGGGGACGGGGCACTTCTGGTGGGCGGTGGTGGGCGCCGCGGTCGGCATCGCCATCCTGGGCGGGCTCGTCGAGCGCCTGCTGCTCCGTCATCTCTACGCCAAGGAAGAGCTCTATCAGCTGCTGTTCACCTACGCGCTCGTGCTGATCCTGGGCGACGTGGCCAAGCGGTTCTGGGGGACGGGGCAGCTCTCGATCTCGCGTCCGCCCGCACTCAGCGGCGCGATCGACCTGTTCGGCACGCGGCTGCCCTACTACAACCTCTTCATCCTGCTCCTCGGGCCCGCGGTGGCGCTGGGATTCTGGGCCATCCTGCATCGCACGCGCGCCGGACGGTACATCCGCGCGGCGGCGCAGGACCGCGAGATGCTCGGTGCGCTCGGCGTCAACGTCCGGTCGCTCTACACCGGCGTCTTCGTCCTGGGCTCGTTCCTGGCCGGTCTGGGTGGCGCGCTGGTCACCCCGGTGAAGACGGTCGTGCCGGGCATGGACGTCGAGATCATCGTCGAGGCCTTCATCGTCGTGGTCATCGGCGGTCTCGGGTCGTTCTGGGGCACGTTCCTCGGCTCGATCGTGTACGGGCAGGTCCTGTCGTTCGGGATCCTGGTGTTTCCGCGCTTCTCGATCTTCTCGGTGTTCGCCCTCATGGCCGTCGTGCTCATCGTCCGGCCGTGGGGATTGCTCGGAAAGCCGCTGCGATGATCCGGCGTGCCATGCAGCGAGTCCCGTGGGGCTTCCTGGTCCTCCTCGCGGCGCTGTTCGTGCCCGCGCTCGGCTCGCGGTTCTACACCTTCGTGGCGAACGACGTCGCGATCATGGCACTGTTCGCGGTGAGCCTGAACCTGCTCATCGGCTACACCGGACTCGTGTCGTTCGGCCACGCCGCCTACTTCGGCATCGGCGCGTACACGACCGGGATCCTGATGAAGAGGTTCGCCCTGCCGTTCGTGCTCGCCTTTCCCACCGCCGGCGTCGTGGCCGCGCTGTTCGCGCTCGTGTTCGGCTTCTTCTGCGTGCGGCTCACCAAGATCTATTTCGCGATGCTCACCCTCGCCTTCGCACAGATCGTGTGGGCGGTCTGCTTCAAGTGGAACGACGTCACCGGCGGCGAGCAGGGCCTGCCCGAGATCCCCTACCCCGACCTGGGCTGGATGCAGCGCCTGCCGTTCTTCGGCGACTACCGGAGCAGCGATCACTTCTATCTCGTGAGCGTGGTGTTGGTCGCCGTGTGCTTCTCGATCCTGCACCGCGTGATCCGGTCGCCGTTCGGCCGGATGCTCACCACCATCCGCGAGAATCCCGAGCGGGCGGAGTTCATCGGCGTCAACGTGCAGCGCTACGAGCTGCTCGCCTTCGTCATCGCGGGCACGTTCGCGGGGCTGGCGGGAGGGCTGTTCGGGATCTTCAACCGGGGTGCGTTCCCCGACTTCGCGTACTGGACGAAGTCGTCCGAGGTCCTCATCATGACGCTGCTCGGCGGCATGGCGAGCTTCTGGGGGCCCGCGGTGGGCGCGCTCGTGCTGCTCGTGTTGAACCAGCAGATCACGTCCTACACCGAGTACTGGCCGTTCGTGCTGGGGACCGTGCTCATCGTCATCCTGTTCGCCTTCCCGGGCGGCATCGTCGGCGCGCTCGAATCCGCCCGGACGCGTCTGGCGGGACGCCGTGCTTGACGTCCGCGACCTCCGCAAGTCGTTCGACGGCTTCCAGGCGGTCGGTGGCGTGAGCCTCGCCGTGGCACGCGGTCAGATCGCCGCCATCATCGGACCGAACGGCGCGGGCAAGACGACGTTCTTCAACCTGATCACCGGTCACCTCCGCCCCGACGCCGGTGTGGTCCGACTCCACGATCGCGATATCACGGGGCTCGCGCCGCACGACGTGTGCCGGCTCGGCATGGGACGGTCGTTCCAGCGCACCAACATCTTCCCGAAGCTGACGGTGTTCCAGAACGTGCAGGCGGCGTTCATCTCTCACCGCGGCCAGGGTCTGCGGCTCTTCTCGCGCGTGGAGGGCATGTTCGCGGACGAGACGTACGCCGTGCTCCAGTCGGTCGGGCTGGCCGACAAGGCAGACATCGTGAGCGGCTTCATGTCGTACGGCAACCAGAAGCAGCTCGAGCTCGGGATCGCGCTGGCGAGCGAGCCGGAGCTCCTGCTCCTCGACGAGCCGACGGCCGGGATGTCGGCCGCCGAGACGCGCGAGACCATCAAGCTCGTCGAGCGCATCACGCGCGAGCGCGGCCTCACGCTGCTCTTCACCGAGCACGACATGGACGTCGTGTTCTCGATCGCGCACCGGATCAGCGTGCTCCACCAGGGCCGGCTCATCGCGGAGGGCGCGCCCGCCGACGTGCGGAACGATCCGGAGGTCCGGCGCGTCTACCTGGGCGAGCGCGAGCGCCGATGACGGTCGCCAGGCCGCTCCTCGAAGTCCGCGACATCGAGACGGCCTACGGGCTGTCGCGCGTCCTGTTCGGCGTGTCGATCGACGTCCGGGCGGGCGAGTGCGTCTGCCTGCTCGGACGAAACGGCGTCGGCAAGACGACCACCATGCGCAGCATCATGGGACTGACGCCGCCCCAGCGCGGGCGGGTGACGTGGAAGGGGACGGACATCACCGGGTGGTCCTCGTACCGCGTGGCGCGCGCCGGCATCGGGTTCGTCCCGGAGGACCGGCGGATCTTTCCCGACCTCACCGTGTGGGAGAACCTCGACGTGGCGAGCCGCGGACGAGATCGCGTCGCGTCGGGCGGGTGGACGGTGGAGCGCGTGTTCGATCTGTTTCCCAAGCTGCGCGAGCTCACCGGGCGAAACGGCGGCTTCCTCTCCGGCGGCGAGCAGCAGATGCTCACGATCGCGCGCACGCTGATGGGCAATCCCGAGCTGCTCCTCCTCGACGAGCCGTCGGAGGGACTGGCCCCGCTCGTGGTCGATCACCTGCAGGAGCAGATCGGGCGACTGAAGCGGGACGGGCTCACGATCCTGCTCGCGGAGCAGGGCGTGGACTTCTCGCTCGCGCTGGCCGATCGCGTGTACGTGCTCGAGAAGGGGTCGATCCGGTTCAGCGGCGCGGCAGCCGAGCTGCGCGAGAACGAGTCCCTGCGACACGAGCTGCTCGCCCTCTGATCGGCGTCGCGTCGCGCGCCACGGGTGTGGGCGTGGGGGGCCCCGCGAGGCCCCCCACGGTCGTCAGCTCCCGACCGCCTCGGCGTCGTCGTCGTCCTCGTCGATGACGTCATCGTCGTCGAGCTCGTCGAGATCGACATCGTCGGACGCGTCGAAGTCGTCGTCGATGTCGAGATCGTCCGTTGCCGTGTCGTCGCTGGGCGCCTGCGGCAGCCCCTGGTTCACCGCGCTCTCGTCCTGAAGATCGCGCCGTCTGGGATCCATGTCGCTGCCTCCGAGTGGGAATCGAACGGGCAGGACCGTCGCAAGGCCGGTGCCGTCGGCCGACCGAACGAGTCCGGAGGCCGCGTGGGTGGCACCAGGGTTGCCCGTGTCGGTCCTACTCGCCGAGGAGGAACTCCACGGTCCGAGCGGCGATCTCCGCGGGTCGCTCCAGCGGCGCGAGGTGTCCGATATCGTCGCGTCGCTCCGCGCACGCGCGTGGCATCGCCTCGGCCTGACGCTCGGCCCACTGCGAGCGGCGCAGATCGTCGCGCTTGCCACTGACGATCAGCGTCCGCGTCCGGTAGTGCGGAAAGCGTTCCCAGATCCGCGCCGTGACGTCCCCCTCGAACGTCCGCACCTCGGCCTCCGCGGAGCACTTGAGCTCCACCTGTCCGTCCGCGCGGTCGCGCACGCCGTACTCGACGTAGCAGCGGAGCGCCTCGGGATCCCACGTCGCGAAGGGCCCGCGTCCGCGCCACTGCGTCAGCATCGCATCGGTCGAGGCGAAGACGCGACGTCGACGGCGCGCGCCCTCGATCATCGGCGAGGGATCGGTCACCTCGGGCGGATAGATGATGGGCTCGAACAGCACCGCGGAGAGGATCGTGCCCGGCCGCGTCAGCTCCGCCTCCACGGTGATCGCCCCGCCCACCGAGTTGCCCACGGCGTGGAAGCGGCCGACGCCGAAGAGATCGGCCACGGCGAGCAGGTCGCGGCCGAGCCGAGACCAGGCGTAGCCGTCGGCGCTCGACGGCGCCCCCGATTCGCCGTGCCCACGCAGGTCGAAGGCGAAGACGGTGAACCGGTCGCGGAGCGCCGCGGCGAAGGGCAGGAACACGTGGCCATGGAACCCCGTGGCGTGGGCGAGCACGAGGGGTGGCCCGGTGCCGCCGAAACGATAGGCCGCGATGCGCACGCCGTCGGGCGCGACGGCGAACTCGGGCTCCACGAGCACGCGGCGGGCAGTCACCCGACGGTCGGCCGCCACGTCGACACGCGCCTCACGCCGGGCAGTGTCGGCAGGAACGGGCGCCTCCGTCAAGCCGACGTCTGCGGCCGCGCTTGCGCGTGACCGGGGCGCCTGCTAGCGTGACGGCGATGGCCAAGGACTTCCGTGTCGAGTGTCCCTGCTGCAAGGCGACGTTGACAATCGATCCCGAGCTCAAGGCGATCGTGACACACGAGCCGCCGCCGCGACAGCGCAGCGTCTCCGATCTCGACGTCGCGCTGGGGTCGCTGAAGACGCGCTCGGCGGCGCTCGACGAGAAGTTCCGCCGCGAGCTCGAGGCGCAGGGCGACAAGGGCAAGCTGCTCGACCGCAAGTTCCAGGAAGGGCTCAAGAAGGCGAAGGACTCGCCGGACCCGCCGAAGAGACCGTTCGATTACGAGTAGGACCGACGACCTGCTGCGGCGCACGAGTCGCAGCTTCTATCTCTCGCTCGCCGTCCTTCCCCGCCCGCTGCGCGCTCCCATCGGCGTCGCATATCTGCTCGCGCGCGCCGCCGACACCGTCGCCGACACGCGCCTGATCCCGCGCGCCGAGCGGCTCGCCCATCTCGGCACCCTGCGCGCGGCGTACCGAGGCGAGCGCGTCGACGTCGCTCCCGTCGCGCGCGCGTGCGTGCCTCACCAGGCTCACGCCGCCGAGGGCGAGCTGCTCCAGCACGTCGGCGACGCGCTGGCCCAGGTCGAGGCCTTGCCGGCGGCCGATCGCGACCCCGTGCGGGACGTCCTCGCCACGATCACGTCTGGGATGATCTTCGATCTCGAGCGGTTTCCCGGCGAGGACGCCGCGACGCTGACGGCACTCGAGACCCTCGACGACCTCGACCATTACACCTATCTCGTGGCGGGCTGCGTGGGCGACTTCTGGACCCGACTGCACGTCGCGCATCGGCCGCGCCTTGGCGGCTGGGACGTGGCCGGGATGTCGGCGCGTGGGGTGCGGTTCGGCAAGGCCCTCCAGATGACGAACGTCCTGCGCGACGTGCCGACCGACCTCCGTCACGGCCGCTGCTACCTCCCGGCGCGCGACCTGGACGCGCTCGGCCTGGGTCCCGCGGACCTGCTCGAGGCGTCGAAGTC
>JBKPPN010000481.1:0-14673 GCA_046733575.1 Candidatus Methylomirabilota bacterium
GACCGCCCAGGCCCTCGGGGGCGCGCTGGTCTTCGTCGCCACCAAGAACGTCATGTCGCCGGGCAAGGACTTCGGGGCGTACTCCGCGGCGAAGGCGGCCGAGGCGCAGCTCGCCAAGGTGCTGGCCCTCGAGGGCGCGCCGCACGGCATTCGCTCGAACATCGTGAGCCCCAACGCGGTCTTCCAGGACTCCGGACTGTGGTCCGACGCCATCCGACGCGAGCGCGCGGCCGCGCAGGGCATCGCGGTCGAGCAGCTCGAGGACTTCTATCGCAAGCGCAACCTGCTCGGCGCCCGCATACTTCCCGACGACGTGGCGGAGGCGGTGCTGTTCTTCGCGTCCGATCGCTCCGCCAAGACGACGGGCTGCACGTTGACCGTCGACGGCGGCGTCAAGGACGCGTTCCCCCGATGACGCCCGCGCCGCGGCTCGGATTCGGCGCCCAGCTCAAGGCCCGTCACGCTCCGGCGGCGCAGTGGAACCTCGTGCGCGAGGTCGAGTCCTGCGGGTACGACTCCGTGTGGACGGGCGATCACGTCTCCTTCCACAATCCGCTCTACGAGTCGCTCACGCTGCTGGCGAGCTATGCGTCGATCACGTCGCGCATCCGCCTCGGTACCGGCGTCTACCTGCTCGCGCTGCGCTCGCCCGCCATCGCGGCCAAGGTCACGGCCACGCTCGACGTCCTCTCGGGCGGACGACTGATCTTCGGCGTCGGCGTGGGCGGCGAGAATCCCAAGGAGTTCGAGCTCTGTGGCGTTCCGCACCGCGAGCGCGGGGCCCGGGTCAGCGAGGGCATCGACGTCGTGCGCACGCTCTGGCGGGACACGCCCGCCACCTTCAAGGGACGCTTCAGCGCCTTCGAGGGCGTGTCGATCGATCCCAAGCCGGTGCAGTCCGGCGGTCCACCGATCTGGGTGGGCGGACGTTCGGACGCGGCGCTGGCGCGCGCGGGTCGCCAGGGCGACGGCTGGGTCTCGTACGTCGTGCAGCCCGAGCGCTACGCCGCCAGCGTGCAGAAGATCCGCGCCGCCGCGGAGTCGCACGGCCGGTCCCTCGAGAGGTTCACCTTCGCGCATCTGACGTTCATCACCGTCGATCGCGATGGCGATCGCGCCCGCGCCACCTGGGTGCGATTGCTCAGCGAGCGCTACGCGCAGGACTTCGCACCGCTCGTGCACAAGTACGGGGTCGTGGGGACGCCCGAGCAGTGCGCGGAGCAGCTCGCGCGGTTCCGCGCCGCGGGCTGCGGCTACTTCGTGATGGACGCCATCTGCGATCTCGCCGACGAGGGCGCGCAGCTCCAGACCATCGCGCGGGACGTCATCCCACGGCTGCGGGCGTCCTGACGCCCTCCGCCAACACGCCCGCGCTCCGCATCACCATCCTGTGTCCGCACCTCCGGATCGCCGGCGGTGTGCGCGCGATCCTGACCTACGCCGACCAGCTGAGCGCGCGCGGTCACGACGTCGAGCTCGTGGTGCCCGCGCGCAGTCGCCTCCGCGCGCGGTGGCGGCAGTGGCGTGGCGTCACCGCGACGTTCATGCCGACGCTCTGCGCCCGCGTGCGCTGGGTCGACGCGTGGCGGGCGGCCGAGCTTCGGGACGGCGACGTGCTGATGGCCACGGCGTGGCAGTCGGCGCCGGTGGTGGCCCACGCGCCCGGGCGGTGCGGGATCAAGACGTACCTCGTCCAGCACTTCGAGAGCCTGTATCACGGCGCCCCTGCGGCGGTGGACGCCACGTACCGCCTGCCCCTGCGCAAGATCGTCATCTCGACATGGCTCGCCGACGTCATGCGCGACCGCTTCGGCGCCGAGGCGCCCGTGATCGTCACGCCGGTCGACCCCGCGCTCTTCCACCGGGTTCCCGTCGCGCCGACCACGGCGCGGCCGCGGGTGCTCATGCTGCAGCACGACTACGCGTGGAAGGGCGTGGCGGAGGGGCTGGAGGCGGTGCGGCTCGCGCGCCTGCGCGTGCCGTCGGTCCACCTCGTCGGCTTCGGGGTGCGTCCCGCCCGCGCGGGCCTCGCGTACGACGAGTTCCACGCCAACCCACCGCAGGCGAGCCTCGCCGCGCTCTACAGCGGTGCCGACGTCTACCTGTGTCCGTCGTGGGACGAGGGACTCGGGATGCCGGCGATGGAGGCGATGGCGTGCGGCGCTGCGCTGGTCACCTTCGACAATGGGGGCAGCCGGGACTACGCGCGCGACGGCGAGACGGCCTTCGTGGCGCCGCGCCGCGACGTCGTGGCGCTGGCGGACCGGCTCGTGCTCGCCCTCTCGGATGCCGCGCTGCGGGAGCGGATCGCGACGGCGGGCTCGGCGTTCGTGCGGACGACGTTCACCTGGGAGAGCGCCGTGCGCCGCATGGAAGCGCTGTTCGTGGCCTGGCAGGCGGAGTCCGAGACGAGTCGCGCCGCCTCGGTCTGACCGCCATCGACGGGGGGGCCCGCGCCCGGGGCCCTGCCAGGCCGCGTGCTAAGATCGTTTCGTCATGCCGATTTACGAATACGACTGCGCGGACTGTCGTCGCCGCGTCAGCCTGCTCGTCCTCCGGCCTTCCTCGTCCGAGACCCCCCGGTGCCCTCGCTGTGGCGGGACGTCCCTCGCTCGCCTGATGTCGCGCTTCGCCACCCCCAAGTCCGAGGAGGCGCGCCTCGAGTCGCTCGCCGACTCGGGCGGCCTCGGCGACCTCGACGAGAACGACCCGTCGAGCGTGGCGCGCTTCATGAAGAAGATGGGACGCGAGATGGGCGACGACCTCGGCGACGACTTCGAGTCCGCCGTGGACGAAGCCATGGACGAGGAAACGTCCGCGTCCGAATCGGCATCAGACGATCTGTGAAGGTCGGACCCGGCCGGTGAAGGTCGACGTCCTCGATCGCCTCGAGGCGATTGGGCCCGCCGCGTGGAGCGCCCTCGTGCGACGCTCGCGCTTCGCATCGCCGTTCCTCTCCTGGACGTGGCAGCGCGAATGGGTCCGTACGTTTGCCACCCGCGGCGTCGAGGTCCGACGGGTGGACGACGACGACGGCCAACCCATCGGGCTGTTGCCCCTCTACGAGCGCGAGCCCGGGGTGTGGGCGCTGGTGGGAGGCGCCGACATCTCGGATTACCTCGACGTCATCGCCGTGTCCGGGCGGGAGATGGACGTCTGGAGCGCGCTGCTCGAGTCCCGCGCGGCCACCCCGGGCGTCGTGTGGGAGCTCCACGCGGTCCCCGGCGCGTCACCGACGGTGCAGGCGCTGCCTGAGCTTGTTCGCGGCGCCGTCACGGCCACCGTCGAGGAGCGCTGTCCCGTCCTCGAGCTGCCGCCCACCTGGGAAGCGTACCTGGCCCGCCTCAGCAGCAAGCACCGACACGAGATCACCCGGAAGATTCGCCGACTCGCCCGCGAAGCCCCCGACACGGTGGCGACGTCCGTGGCGGGGGCCGACGACATCGAGCGGCGCATGGGCGACTTCCTCGACCTGCACCGACGCTCGCGAGTCGGCAAGGAACGGTTCATGGACGAGCGCATGGAGACGTTCTTCCGTCGGGCGACGTCCGCGCTCGCCGCTGAGGGTGCGGTGCGGCTGTGGTTCCTCGACGGTCCCGAGGGCCCGCTCGCGTCGTTCATCACGCTCGAGTGGGACGAGACGGTCGGCCTCTACAACTCGGGATTCCGGCCCGATGCCGCCGCGCTCTCGCCCGGCGTGGTGCTGCTCGCGCGGCTGATCGAGGACGCGATCTCGCGCCGCAAGCACCGCTTCGACTTTCTGCGCGGCGAGGAGCGCTACAAGTACGACTTCGAGCCGACGCCCGAGGACGTCTACCTCGTGAGGATCGCCGGCTGATGCGGGTCGCCATGCTGAGCGTCCACACCTGTCCGCTCGCCGCTCCCGGCGGCAAGGAGACGGGTGGGATGAACGTCTACCTGCGCGAGGTCAGCCGCGAGCTCGGTCGCATGGGCGTGGAGGTCGACGTCTTCACGCGCTCGCAGAATCCGTCCATCGAGCGCGTGGTCGCCCTGGGCGAGCGCGCCCGCGTGATTCACCTCGCGGCCGGGGCGCAGGCTCCCATGGAGCGCGAGCGCGTGTACGACCATCTCGAGGAGTTCATCGACGGGGTGGAAGCGTGGCGCATCACGCGCGGCGTCGAGTACGACGTCATCGACGCGCACTACTGGCTCTCCGGCGTGGTGGCGCTGGCGCTGCGCGAGGAGTGGTCCGTCCCCGTGATCCAGCGATTCCACACGATGGGACGGCTGAAGAACGGCGTTGCCGCGCTCGCTGGCGAGCGGGAGCCCGCCGTGCGGCTGCGCGAGGAGACGCGCATCGTGCGCGCCGCCGATCGACTGGTGGCGGCCAACGAGGTGGAGCGCGCGTACTTCGTGCGCGAATACGGGGTCTCGCGGTCCCGGATCGCCGCCATCCCGTGCGGCGTGGATACCGACCTGTTCCGGCCGGGCGACCGCACCGACGCGCGGACGCGGCTCGGCCTTCCTCCGGGTCCGCTGCTGCTCTACGTCGGCCGCATCGCGCCCATCAAGGGACTGCACACGCTGCTCGACGCGGTGGCGCGCCTCGTCAGGACGCGCCCGGAGCTGCGCTTGCTCGTCGTGGGCGGCGACGCCGACGAGCCGGTGGACGGCCACGAGCGCGCGCTGCGCGAGCGCATCGAGGCGCTCGGACTCGGCGCATCAGTCCGGTTCGTGGGGGCGCAGCCCCAGGATCGCCTGCGCGACTTCTACGTCGCGGCCGATGCCCTCGTGCTGCCGTCGTACTACGAGTCGTTCGGGATGGTGGCGCTGGAGGCGATGGCGTGCGGCACGCCGGTCATCGCCTCGCGCGTGGGCGGCCTCACCACGACCGTCCGCGACGGCGTCACCGGATTCCTCGTGCCCGAGGGCGACGTCACCGCCCTCGCCGAGCGCGTGGAGCACGTGCTCGACGACCCCGACGTGGCGTGGCGCGTCGGCCACGAGGGTGTGGCGTGGGCGGCCCAGCATCGCTGGCCGTGCGTGGCGGAGGCGATCTGCCGCGAGTACGCCGCGCTGGTGCCGGTGGCCGGCTCTCACCTGGCCGCGGCGCGCTGTCGCGGCTGACGTCCGTGCTGCTGGAGGTCCGGTCGCTGTCCACGCAGTTCGCCACGAAGCACGGCGTGGTGCGCGCCGTCGACGACGTGTCGTGGGACGTCGCGGAAGGCGAGACGGTCGCCCTCGTCGGCGAGTCGGGCTGCGGCAAGAGCGTGAGCGCGCTCTCGATCATGCGGCTGGTCGCCGCACCCGCCGGTCGCATCGTGGGCGGGCAGGTCCTCTTCAAGGGACGCGATCTGCTGACGCTGTCCGACGAGGAGATGCGTCGCGTGCGCGGACGCGAGATCGCGATGATCTTCCAGGAGCCGATGACCTCGCTCAACCCCGTGCTGACCGTCGGGCGTCAGCTCACGGAGGGACTCGAGATCCACCTCGGCATGACGCCGACCGCCGCCCGCGCCCGTGCCGTCGAGCTGCTCGGCATGGTCGGCATTCCCGACCCGGCGCGGCGCCTGCCGCAGTATCCGCACCAGTTCAGCGGGGGGATGCGCCAGCGGATGATGATCGCGATGGCGCTCGCGTGCGAGCCCGCGCTCGTGCTCGCCGACGAGCCGACCACCGCGCTTGACGTGACGATCCAGGCCCAGATCCTGGAGCTCATGCGCGACCTGTCGCGGCGTCTGGGCGCCGCGATGCTGATCATCACGCACAACCTGGGCGTCGTCGCGCGCTACGCCGACCGTGTCAACGTCATGTACGCGGGCCGGATCATCGAGCGCGGCACCGCGCGCGAGCTCTACGCGAACCCGCGACACCCCTACACGCTAGGGCTGCTGCGGTCCGTGCCGCGTCTGGACGAGCCGCGCCGAGCCCGGCTCGCGCCCATCGAGGGCCAGCCGCCCGATCTGAGCCGGCTTCCCGAGGGCTGCGCCTTCGTCCCGCGGTGTGCGTTCCGCGTCGAGCGCTGTGTCACGGAGCGTCCGCCGCTGCGCGAGATCGGCGAACGTGGCCACGTGAGCGCCTGCTGGGAGGCCGAGCACCTCGCCGACGTCCATGCCGTCGCCCGCTGACGACCCGATCCTCGCGGTCACGGACCTCGTCAAGGACTTCGAGGTCTCCACGGGGCTCTTCAAGGCCACGCGCGGCCTCGTGCGGGCCGTCGACGGGGTGAGCTTCACGATCACGCGCGGGGAGACGCTCGGGCTCGTGGGGGAGTCGGGCTGCGGCAAGACGACGACCGGCCGCTGCATCCTGCAGCTCGAGCGACCGACGAGCGGCTCGGTCGTGTTCGAGGGGCGCGATCTCACCACGCTGCCGCCCGGCGCCCTGCGTGAGGCGCGCCGTCGCATCCAGATCATCTTCCAGGACCCGTACAGCTCGCTGAACCCGCGCATGACGGTGGGCGACATCATCGAGGAGCCGCTCGCCGTGCACCGCATCGTCAGCGCGCCGGAGCGCGCCCCGCGGGTACGACGGCTGCTCTCGCAGGTGGGACTGCTGCCGCAGCACGCGCGTCGCTACCCGCATCAGCTCTCGGGCGGTCAGCGCCAGCGCGTCGGCATCGCGCGCGCGCTGGCCATGGAGCCGTCGCTCATCATCTGCGACGAGCCCGTGTCCGCCCTCGACGTGTCGATCCAGGCGCAGATCATCAACCTGCTCGAGGATCTGCAGGCCGAGCTGGGCCTGACCTATCTCTTCATCGCCCACGACCTCGCCGTCGTGCGTCACATCTCGGATCGCGTGGCCGTCATGTACCTGGGGAAGATCGTCGAGCTCTCCGATCGCAAGGCGCTCTACGACGCGCCGCTGCATCCGTACACACGCGCGCTGCTCTCCGCGGTGCCCATCCCCGACCCGGAGATCGAGGCGCATCGCGAGCGGACGGTGCTGCGCGGGGAGGTGCCGAGCCCCCTCTCGCCGCCGTCGGGCTGCGTGTTCCATCCCCGCTGTCCGATCGCGGTGGACCGCTGCGCCGTCGACGTCCCGCCGCTGCGTGAGGTGACGCCCGGTCACTGGGCCGCGTGCCATCTCGCTGGCATTGCGCCTGAACCGGCGGCGGCTGCACAACGCGGCTGACGCCGGGACACCACGCGCTCGCCTGACAGGCCGCCTCGCTTGACAGGTTGGCCGTCCGATGGAAACTATCGGACACATTTCCCAGTTGATGCCACGCAGCCGATCCGGGACGGGCCGACGGGCCCGGTTCCAGAAGGAGTATCGATGCCACGCTGCCATCCGCGCACTGCTGCCCCGCTCGTCCTGCTCCTGTCGCTGATCACCGTTCTCGGCGTCGTCACCGTCGGCGCCGCTCAGGAGAAGCCGCGGATGGGCGGCGAGCTCGTCTTCGTCGTGCCCTCGAGCCCGCCGTCGTACGACGCGCACCGCGAGGAGACGTTCGGCACGATTCATCCCATCGCGCCGCACTACAACACGCTGCTCCGCACCGATCCCACCGACAAGCTCGGCGCCAAGGTGATCGGCGACCTGGCGGAGTCGTGGACGATCGCCAAGGACCAGAAGACGTACACGCTGAAGCTGCGTCACGGCGTCAAGTTTCACGACGGCAGCGAATTCACGTCGAAGGACGCCAAGGCCAGCTACGACAAGATCATCTTCCCGCCCGCCGGCGTGGCGAGTAACCGCAAGGGCGAGTACATCGACGTCGAGGCGGTGCAGGCGCCCGATCCGTACACGATCGTCTTCAAGCTGAGGTATCCGTCCGCGTCGTTCCTGAACTCGCTCGCCTCACCGTGGAACTGGATCTACAAGGCCGACATCCTGGCCAAGGACCCGCGCTGGTACGAGACCAACGTCATGGGCACGGGACCGTTCCTGTTCGTGGAGCACGTGAAGGGCTCGCACTGGGTGGGCAAGAAGAACCCCAATTACTGGGACAAGGGCAAGCCGTACCTCGACGGCTACCGCGCCATCTTCATCACGGACTCCGCCGCGCAGGTGGCCGCCGTGCGCGGCGAGCGCGCCATGATCCAGTTCCGCGGCTTCTCGCCCGCGGAGCGGGACAGCCTGGTGCAGGCGCTCGGCCACAAGATCACGGTGCAGGAGAGCCCCTGGAACTGCCTGATCCTCGTCGCGTTGAATCACGACAAGAAGCCGTTCGACGACAAGCGGTTCCGCCGTGCCCTCACGCTGGCGCTGGACCGGTACCAGGGCTCGCAGGCGCTCTCGAAGATCGCCATCGTCAAGGAGGTCGGCGGCGTGCAGGTGCCGGGCACCCAGTTCGCGACGCCGCCCGCGGAGCTGGAAAAGCTCGCCGGTTACAGTCACGACATCGCCAAGAGCCGCGCCGAGGCGAAGCGACTGCTGAAGGAGGCAGGCGTCCCCGACGGATTCTCGTTCGTGTACAAGAATCGGGGCATCCCGATGCCCTACGAGCCGGTCGCGGTGTGGCTCATCGATCAGTGGCGTCAGATCGGCCTCAACGTGCGTCAGGAAGTCGTGGAGGCCGCGAAGTACTACTCCGAGCTGCGGGGCGGCAACTTCGAGGCCGCGGCCGACTTCCAGTGTGGCTACACGGTGGAGCCGGATCTCGACCTCTACAAGTTCGAGTCGGCCGAGAAGAGCCCGTCGAACTACAGCCGCTACAACGATCGGCAGCTCGACGAGCTGTACGAGAAGCAGGGGCGGGCCACGAACGTGGAGGAGCGCAAGAAGTACGTGCGCGAGTTCGAGAAGCGCCTCCTCGACGACGAGGTCCACTACATCTACACGCTGCAGTGGCACCGCATCGTCCCGCACAACTCCAAGGTGCGGGGCTGGACCATCACGCCGAGTCACTACCTGAACCAGCAGCTCGACACGGTCTGGCTGGCGGAGTAGCGCCCTGCTGCGGTACATCGTCAAGCGGCTGCTCCTGATGATTCCCACGCTGCTGGGCGTGGCCGTGCTCATCTTCTTCCTGATGCGCGTCGTGCCGGGCGACGTGGTGGAGCTGCGCTTCGCGGGCGAGAGCTCGTTCGCGAACAAGCAGCAGCTCGACATCGAGCGGCAGCGCCTGGGCCTCGACAAGCCGCTGTGGCAGCAGTTCGTGGAGTGGATGGGCGGCCTCGTGCGTCTCGACTTCGGACGCTCGATGTGGACGGGCGCGCCGATCCTCGAGGAGATCCGCCTGCGCTTCGCCCTCAGCCTGCAGCTCGCCCTCATGTCGACGCTGATCGCGGTGGTACTCGCCGTGCCGCTCGGGGTGCTGGCCGCCATCAAGCAGGACACGTGGGTCGACTACGCCGTGCGCATCTTCTCGATCGCCGGGCTGGCCACGCCGTCCTTCTGGCTCGGGATCGTCTTCATCCTGGCCCTGCTCATCGTGTTCAAGTGGCTGCCCCCGATGGTGTACACGCCGTTCTGGGTGAATCCGTGGCAGAACTTCCTGCAGCTCATCTGGCCCGCGCTCGCCGTCGGCTACCGCTACTCCGCGGTGGCGACGCGCATGACGCGCTCCGCGATGCTGGAGGTGCTCCGCGAGGACTACATCCGCACCGCGCGCGCGAAGGGACTGTGGGACAAGCTGATCCTGTCCCGCCACGCACTCAAGAACGCGATGCTGCCCGTGCTCACCGTGATCGCGCTCGAGTTCGCCTTCCTGATGGGCGGCCTCGTCGTCACCGAGCAGGTGTTCAACCTCAACGGCCTCGGTCTCCTCTTCGTCGAGGCCGTGGCGCATCGCGACTACACGCTGACGCAGGCGCTCGTGATGCTGGTCGCCGCCGTCTTCATTCTGGTCAACTTCCTCGTCGATCTCGCGTACGCGTGGATCGATCCGCGGATCCGCTTCCGGTGAGCCCCGTGCGGCGGGCGACACAGACCAACTGACGATGGCGCGTGCGGCCGAGTCGGTCATCGAGGTCCCGGACGTCGAGCCGTCGCGTCGGTGGCTCGCGGTGGTGTGGGAGTTCTGCCGCGAGCGTCCGCTCGGCGCCATCGGCGCGGCGGTGGTCCTGGTGAACCTCGTCGTCGCGGTCGCCGCGAACGTCCTCGCCCCCTACGATCCGGTGGCCACGGACTACGCGGCGATGCTCGCCGCGCCGAGCCGTGCCCACTGGCTCGGCACCGACGCGTTCGGTCGCGACGTGCTGTCCCGGATCATCTTCGGTTCGCGCACGGCCATGCTGGTCGGCTTCTCGTGCGCGTGCGTGGGCGCGACCATCGGCTCGATCGTCGGCGTGACCAGCGCGTACTTCGGGGGCAAGGTCGATCTTTTGATCCAGCGGGTGCTCGACATCTTTCTCGCCTTCCCGCTGATCATCCTCGCCCTCGCGGTGGTCTCGATCCTCGGCACGGGGATCCTGAACGTGATCGTCGCCATCACGGTGCCGATGATCCCGCGCGCCGCGCTGGTCACGCGGTCGAGCGCGCTCGCCATCCGCGAGATGCCGTACGTCGACGCCGCGCGGGCGGCCGGCTTCGGTCACGGGCGGATCATCCTCCGCCACATGCTGCCGAACGTCATGGCGTCGTACCTCATCATGCTGACGGCCTTTCTCGGCCAGGCGATCCTCCTGGAGGCGTCGCTCTCGTTCCTCGGACTCGGCGTGTCGGGCCCACGCCCGCGTGGGGCCTGATGCTGCGCGGCGCGGCCGTGCAGTTCGCGGAGACGGCGCCCTGGATGGCGATCTTTCCCGGACTCGCCATCAGCCTGGCGGTGTTCGCGTTCAACCTGTTCGGCGACTCGCTGCGCGACGCGCTCGATCCACGTCTGCGCAACCAGTGACGTCGCGTTCCGGGGCGCGTCGTGCGGCGCAAACCCTTGACACATCGAAGGGGTTTGGGTAGAAATGATCGGTCTGATCACCAATATCGGAGGCCCTCATGCCGTACGTGATCGCGGAACCGTGCATCAACGTGAAAGACAAGGCCTGCGTGGAGGTCTGCCCCGTTGATTGCATCTACGAGGGTGACACCCAGCTCTACATCCACCCGGATGAGTGCATCGACTGCGGCGCGTGTGAGCCGGTGTGCCCCGTGAAGGCGATCTTTGCCGAGGACGAGGTCCCCGATCAGTGGAAGCAGTTCACGGAGATGAACAAGCAGTTCTTCAAGGACCATCCCGGCGTCAAGCCCGCCACGAAAGCCTGAGAGCCGTTCCCGGCGCCTGACGTTCCCCGAGGGCCCTCGTTCGAGGGCCCTCGTTGTTTCTGTCCCGTTGCCCAGCCGTCGTGGCGGTCCTGCCCGGCGTGACGGGCACGATCGGTGTCAACGCACGCGAAAAGTCCACGACGGCGCACGCTGAGGCGTGGCACATCCGTTGCCTCGATCCCCCGACGCGAGAACGCAGGGGGGAGGCCCGACGGTATGGCGACGGTGATTAACGGCAACGGCATCGCGACGGCAAACGCGCTCGGGGCAGGAAACGGCGGCGGACCCGCGGCGGGCTATCACGACGCGGTGTCGGCCTTCAAGCGGCGGTTGATCGAGACCACGCTCGTCGCGATGCGCGGTAACCGCACGCACACCGCCCGGGCTCTCGGTCTCCAGCGCACGTACCTCCTGCGCCTGATCCGCGATCTCCGCGTCGACGCGCCGCCCGCGCCGCCGCCCGGCCGCTCGCGCCACCCCTGAGACGCCGATCGGGCGCGACCACCGCGTCGACGTCGCGGTCCGCGGCACGCGTCGGAGCGGACGTTGACCTTTCGCCTCGCGATGGGCACTCTAGCGCGGAATGGCCGACGTCTGGGTCGCCGGCGCAGGGATGACACGGATCGGACGGCGCGTCGAGCGCCTCCAGGACTTGATGGCGGAGGCGGCGCACGCCGCCCTGCACGCCGCCGCCATCGACCGTCCCGACGCCATCGTGGTCGCGGCCATGAATCCGGAAGAGTTCCTCGGCGACGGCAACTTCGCCTCGAACGTCGCGACCCACATGGGCTTCGCCGACGTGCCGGCCATGCGGACCGAGACCGCGACGTCGTCGGGCGCGGCCGCGCTCTACGCGGGCTTCGCGGAGGTCGCGGCGGGTCTGCATCGCCACGTCCTGGTCGTCGGCGGCGAGAAGATGACGCATCTGTCGACGCCCCGGGTGTCGGAGATCATCGGGCGCTCGATCGATCCGTACGAGCGCTCGTACGGCGCGACCATGCCGGCGCTGGCCGGACTCATCACGCGAGCGCTGCTCGGCCGTCACGGCGTGAGCGAGCGCGAGATCGCCCAGGTCGCCGTGAAGAACCACGCCAACGCCGCGCGCAATCCGCTGGCGCACTTTCCGGAGCCCGTCACGGCGGAGCAGGTGATGGCGAGCCGGATGGTGGCCGATCCGCTCCGCCTCTTGCACTGCTGTCCCATCTCCGACGGCGCGGCGGCCGTGGTGCTGAGCGCGGAACGCTCGCGCGTCCGCGTGGCCGGCATCGGGCAAGGCATGGAAGCGCTCGCCGTCCGCCAGCGCCCGAGCCTCACGAGCTTCCGCGCCACGCAGACGGCGGCCAAGGCGGCGTTCGCGATGGCGGGCTTCACGCCCGCGCGTGTCGACTTCGCCGAGATCCACGACGCCTTCGCGCCGTTCGAGCTGATCTCGCTGGAGGACATCGGCCTCGTGCCGCCGGGCAAGTCGGGCCGCGCGACGCTCGACGGCGACACCGCGCTCGACGGTCGCCTGCCCGTGAATCCGTCGGGTGGACTGAAGGCGCGCGGTCACCCGCTCGCCGCCACGGGGCTGGCCCAGATCGTCGAGTGCGTGTGGCAGCTCACGGGCAGGGCGGACGGTCGTCAGCTCGACGGTCGGATCGCCCTCGCGCATTCCATCGGCGGGCTCGCCACGAACAACTGGGTCACGTTGCTCGAGGCGTCCACGTGATCGAGTCGATCGCGGGATCGCGCTGTCCGCGCTGCGACATGGTGGTGGCGCCCCCGGCGCCGTACTGCCCGCGCCATCCCGTGCCGATGCATCCCGTGACGCTGCCCGGGGTGGGCGAGATCGTCTCCTTCACGACGCTGCACTCGCCGCCCGAGGGCTTCAAGTCGCCCCTCCACATCGCGATCGTGGAGCTCGACGAGGGCGCGCGCTTCGTGTGTCACGGCGCCCAGACGGAAGGGTTGAAGATCGGCTCGCGCGTGGCCATCGAGGCCATCGACCACATCTATTACTTCTCGCACCTCGGCGCGATGGACCGCGCGCGGATCTTCTGGCGACGCGCCGGTCGCTCCGGCGAGCGCGTCAACGCGATCACACGCAGTCTCGCCAAGCGCGTCTGGAAAGGAAAGCAACATGCGTAGGCGTCAGCACGATGGCGGCCTCGACGCCCGCCGAACCTCCCGGGCTCGGCAGCGGCCCGGCGACGCCGCGCCGCCTCTCGGGGGATCTCACCGCAGTCGCAGCGGTCCATTGCGTGGCATCCGCGTGCTCGACCTCACGCGCGTTCTGGCCGGGCCGTTCTGCACGATGATGCTCGGCGACATGGGGGCCGAGATCATCAAGGTGGAGGAGCCGGGCAAGGGCGACGACACGCGGAGCTGGCCGCCGTTTCTGGGCGGCGAGGCGACGTACTTCATGTCGGTGAACCGCAACAAGCGCAGCATGACGCTCAATCTGAAGTCGCGCGCGGCGCAGGACGTGTTCCGCACGCTGGTGAAGAAGAGCGACGTCATCGTCGAGAACTTCCGCACCGGCACCATGGAGAAGCTCGGCATCGGCTACGCCACCCTGCGCACGGTCAATCCGCGCCTGGTGTACTGCTCGATCTCCGGCTTCGGGGAATCGGGGCCCGAGGCCGCGCGCGGCGGCTACGACCTCATCGTGCAGGGCGAGTCGGGGATCATGGACATCACCGGCGCACCGGACGGCCCGCCCTTCAAGGTCGGCACGTCGGTGGGCGATCTCGTGGCCGGCATGAACGCCGCGCACGGCATCGTGCTCGCACTCTACGCGCGAAACACGACCAAGCGCGGACAGAAGGTCGAGATCAGCATGCTGGACGGCATGGCCGCACTGCTGACGTACCAGGCCGCGGTCTACTTCGCGAACGGGTCGAAGCCGACCCGGCGCGGCAACGCGCACCCCTCCATCGTGCCGTACGAAGTGTTCAAGGCCGCCGACGCGTACCTGACGATCGGCGCCGCGAACGACTCGCTGTGGCAGCGCTGCTGCCAGGCGCTCGAGCGGCCGGATCTCGTCAGCGACCCGCGCTTCGCGACCGTCGCGCGGCGCGTGGAGCAGCGCGACGTGCTCGTCCCGCTCCTCAACGAGATCCTCGGAACGCGAGGCGCCGACGAGTGGCTGAAGCGGCTCGAGGCGGCCGGCGTCCCGGCCGGACGCATCAAGACCGTGGCCGAGGTGTGCGAGAGCGAGCACCTCAAGGCGCGCGACATGATCGTGACGTTGCCGCACGCGAAGGCGGGGACGGTGACCTCGCTCGGTGTTCCGGTCAAGCTCCACGACACGCCGGGCCGCGCACGCACCGCGCCTCCGGTTCTGGGAGAGCACACGACCGCGATCCTGAAGAGCCTGGCCGGCCTCAAGCCGGCGGCGATCGAGCGGCTCCGCACCGAGGGTGCGATCTGACGATCGCACCGAGGGTGCGAACCCATCGCGGTGGCGACGTCCTCTCAAGAGCGTCACCCCGCCGCCGGGACGGCTCGATGACGTGGGGTATAGTGGCGGCGGGAAAGGAGGGGCGATCGCATGGCGCAGATCACGGTCTACACCAACGT
>JBKPPN010000482.1:0-9444 GCA_046733575.1 Candidatus Methylomirabilota bacterium
CGCGCCGCTCGACATCATCAACGGCCCGCTCATGGCCGGGATGGACGAGGTCGGGCGCCTCTTCAACGACAATCAGCTCATCGTGGCCGAGGTGCTGCAGTCCGCCGAGGCCATGAAGGCCGCCGTCGCGCACCTGCAGTCCTTCATGGAGAAGGACGTCAGCGCCACCCGCGGGACCATCGTCCTCGCCACCGTGAAGGGCGACGTGCACGACATCGGCAAGAACCTGGTCGAGATCATCCTCGGCAACAACGGCTATCGCGTGATCAACCTCGGCATCAAGGTGCCGCCCGAGGATCTCATCGCCGCCTATCACGAGCACAAGCCCGACGCCTTCGGCCTTTCGGGTCTGCTCGTGAAGTCGGCCCAGCAGATGGTGGTCACGGGCCAGGACCTCCGCGCGGCGGGGATCGAGATCCCGCTCTTCGTCGGGGGCGCCGCGCTCACAAAGAAGTTCACCGCGACGCGCATCGCGCCGGAGTACGGCGCGCTCACGCTCTACGCCAAGGACGCCATGGAGGGCCTGGACCTGGCGAACCAGTACTTCGCCGCGCCGACCCGTGGCGCCCTCATCGACCGGGTCCGGGCCGAGCAGGCCGCGTTCGCGGCGTCGGGGAGCGCCGCCGGCGTCGACACCGCGCCCGCGGAGCCGCTGCCGCCGGCGCGCGTCTACCTGCCACGCGTCGAGACACCCCCCGCGCCGCCCGATCACGAGCGCCACGTCCTGCGCGACGTCCCGCTCGCGCACATCTATCCCTACCTGAACGCCCAGATGCTGTACGGCAAGCATTTGGGGCTGCGTGGCTCCGTCGCGCGTCTTCTCGAGAGCGGCGATGCCAAGGCCCGCGAGCTCCAGGAGGTCGTGGAGGGACTGCAGCGCGAGGCGGCGAGCCAGGGATGGATCCGGGCCCACGGCGTGTATCGCTGGTACGAGAGCCGCGCCGCGGGCGACACGCTCGTGCTGTACGACGGCGACTCCGAGGCCGCGCGCTTCGCGTTCCCGCGGCAGCGCGCGGGCGAGCGGCTGTGCCTCGCCGACTACGTCCGCGACGACGCCCCGGATTCGATCGCGCTGTTCGCGGTGACGTGTGGCGTGGGCGTGCGGGAGCGGGCCGAGGCGTGGAAGCAGCGCGGCGACTACCTCCGCTCGCACGCCTTGCAGGCGCTCGCCATCGAGTGCGCGGAGGCCTTCGCGGAGATGCTGCACGCGCGCCTGCGCACGCTGTGGGGATTTCCGGATCCGCCCGAGCTGTCGATCGGCGACAAGCTCAAGGCCCACTACCGCGGGATCCGCGTGTCGTTCGGCTATCCCGCCTGTCCCGATCTGGCCGATCAGGCCACGCTGTTCAGGCTGCTCGCTCCCGGCGACATCGGCCTGGGACTCACCGACGGCTTCATGATGGACCCCGAGGCGTCGGTCTCCGCCGTCGTCTTCCACCACCCCGCCGCGAAGTACTTCAAGGCCGACTGACGCGACGCCACCCCCGCGCGCGACGCGCGGATCGCGCGCCGTCGCGCACACCGTTGTCCTGCACGAGCGGGCGGAGCGCACGCAGCTCGCCCTCGATCCGGCGCAGCCCCGTCACGACGTCGTTCCGGCGCCACGCCGGGCTCGGACGGTAGCCGCGCTCCAGCAACGCGATGAACGCGTCCGCCACGACGTCGGGCGACCAGCCGCCCGGGCGATACCAGGTGTAGACCCAGTTGCTCATCCCGAGCAGCGCGAAGACGACCAGCGGCGGCGGAATCCCGTCCGGGTCGGCCCCGCGCATGGCGGCGCGGACGATGGCCCGCACCTCGCGGTCGTAGCGCGCCTTGCGCCGGGTGATGACGCGTCCCAGCTGGGGAGGCAGGTTCGCCTCCTCGGCGAAGAACACGGTGAGGAACGACCGCTCCGCGATGACGTTCCGCACGTGGTGACGCACGACGCGACGGAGCTGCTCCTCGGGGCGCTCGCCGCTCTTCCGGATCACGGTGAGCTCGCGCTCGAAGAGCGACATCGTGCGGTGGAAGATGGCGGCGAGCAGCTGCTCCTTGGAGCGGAAGTAGCCGTACACGGTCGCCTTCGACATTCCCACCTGCGCCGCGATCTCGTCCAGCGTCGTGGCGCGGTAGCCGCGGGCGCGGAACCGATCCGCGGCCGCGGTGAGGATCTGCGACTGCGCGAGCGCGCGGCGGAGCGGGCGCGCGGTTGTTCCGCGTCGGCGCGGCGTCAGTGGTGGCAGGTGACGCAGTCGAGCGGCGCGCGCCGCCCGTGCGTGGCGTTCTCGCGGCGGTGGCACTCGATGCACCACCCCATGCTGAGCGGCGGAGAGGGCGGGTGCAGGCCCACGAGGTTCTTCAGATCGTTCGTCAGCCGCGGTCGCGTGTCGGCGCCCACCACGCGCATCCGCTCGATCGGGCCGTGACACGTCTGGCACGCCACGCCGGCCTGCACGTGCGGCTTGTGGGGGAAGTACGTGAACTCGGGCACCTTGAACACGTTCACCCACGGGATCGACTGCTGACGGTTCCAGTAGTCGTGGATCTTCTTGATCTCGGGGTTGTCCTGCGCCCCGACGATCTTGTGACAGCCCATGCAGCGCTCCACCGACGGCAAGCCCGCGTAGCTCGAGCGCCGCGCGTCGGCGTGACAGTACTGACACGCGATCTGGAACGATCCCGCGTGGATGAGGTGACTGAAGAAGATCGGCTGCGTGGGCGCATGGCGAGGCGCCACGACGGTGCGGGCCTGCTCGGGTCGGAACGGCGGCTGCGCGATGGAGCGGACGTAGGCCACGATCTGCCGGATCTGCGTATCGCCCAGGAAGCGACGGAAGGCCGGCATGGTGGGAGCCAGTCCTTCCGCGGCGCCGCCGTCACGGATGATGTTGATCAGAAAGTCGTCGGGCAGCCCGTTCATGAGTCGCCCGTCGGTGAGGTTGGCGGGCTTCGTGGCCAGCCCGCCCGCGGACGGTCCGTCGCCCTGCCCCGTCGCACCATGACACGTGGAGCAGTTGCGCTCGTAGAGCCCCGCGCCCGCCTTGACGTCACGATCGAAGGGCTGGGCGAGCGCGAGGAGACCGGGAAGGAGAACCGCGAGCGCGACGCCAACCGTCGCCCACCATCGCCTTGTCATCTTGGAAACCGCCGTACTCCCGCGCCACGCGCGCGGGTTCTACTCCTTGATCAGCTGCTCCCGACGCTGCAGGTATCCGTGACGGACCGCGCTGTACATGTCGATCACCGTCTCCTCGAACCCCTGGTACAGCTCGAGGTTGAGTGACCGGTCGTTGATCGCATCGCCCGCCGCCATGCCGAGGCGGTCCCAGAAGAACGGTAACACGTAGTTGAGCGGGTTCATGGCGCCGTCGACCACGAAACCGACGGCGTCACGCACCGTGAGCGGCGGCAGGAGCGGCAGGACGAGGAACGGCCCCGGCTTGGCGCCCCACACGCCGAGCGTCTGGCCGAAGTCCTCGCGGCTCTTCTCGATGCCGAACTCCTGCTTGGCGATGTCGAAGAGCCCGCCGATGCCGAGCGTGCTATTGATCAGGAAACGGCCGACCTCGCGTCCCGCCCCGTTCCACTTCGCCTGCAGCATGCTGTTCATGAAGCGCGGCACGAAGCGGATGTTGTCGAAGCCGTTCGAGATCATGCTCTGGAGCCGGTCCGGCAAGATCTTGTCGTACACGGTGGCGACCGGCTTCAGGACGTACCGATCGAGGCGTCGGTTCAGCTCGAAGGTCTTCTCGTTGAACTTCTCCCACGGATCGTATTCCTCGGGGATCGCCTCCTCGTCGTCGGACGGCGCGGGGCGATTCTGCATGAGGAGCGCCACCGTGTCGGCGAACCGGTCGTCGGTCGACGCGACGTCGTCGCGCGTCGCGGACTGGTCCGGGGAGGGCGGGGCGGCCGGTTCGACGGTCGGGACGGCGTCGGCGGCGGCGACGTCGGCCGCGTCATCAGTCGCGACCGCGGGAGCGGGGGCCGGGGCAGCGGCGACGGTATCGTTCGCGATGACCGGCTCGGCCGGCGTGGCCGAAGTCGTGTCGTGCGCGACGGCGCGGGCCTCGTCCTGGGCGAGAGCGTCGAGGTGAGAGGCCCGCGTCAGTGTCCCACAACCCGTCGCTCCGATCGCGCAGAGCGCACAGGCCACCACCCAGCTCATCGCACGCAATTCGGGGCCTCCCGTTCGATCGTTGTGCCTCGTATGTGAAGGCAGCATCGACACTATAGCCCAAAGACGAGAGCGCGCCAGCGAAATCCGGCCCACGCCGCGATGAAATGCACGCCGCTGTCACGTGTGGCACTTGTCTCGATGCGGCCGAGCGGCGTATGGTGAAGGGCCTGAGTCCAGCGGCCGATGTCGGCATGAGGAGTGAATGTGAGCCGAGGAAAACCGAGAGAGTACCTGTGTGAAGTCGTCTCGGAGACGGTGCAGATCCGACTGAAGCGGTCGAGCGGCTTCGGACGCCCGGCGGGTTACTTCGTGCAGTGCAACCAGGTCGACTGCCAGTACGTCGACGAGAACAAGCCGCCCTGTCCCCTGCATCTCGGTATGTTCACCGACGACATCAAGGCGGCCGAGGACGCGCGCGCGCGCCGCAACGGCTAGACAATCCCGGTGTGGCGGACCGGATGGTCCGCCACACCTGACATCGCGCTCCTGCGATCCCCCGCAGCCGCCCGCGGGGGATCGTCGTCTCTATCGTTTCACCGCGCCGTAGACGGTGCCTGCGGCGGCACCCACGCCGGCGCCGATCAGGGCACCCTTGCCGGCACCGTTACCCGTCCCCGCCCCGATGGCCGCTCCGCTGCCCGCTCCGATGGCGGCGCCCGTCAACGTGCTGCACGCGGCGCTGGCCAGGGCGAGCAGGCCCAGTCCGGCCGCCGGTGCAAGAATTCTCATGCGTCTCATCGTGATCCCTCCCCTGTCGTCGCGGCGGCACGACCCGGCGCGCCGGACGACTCACACCGGATGAGACGAACGTACGCCGGGCGCCATTCGCCGGAATGACGAGGGCTTGGGGCGGAGCCGCTCAGCGGCCAGGCGAGGCGGGCGGACGGAGGACGACGGTCGCGTACGATCCCAGATAGCGTCGCGCCGCCCGCTGCACGTCGGCGGCGCTCACCGCCTCCACGGCGCGCCGATAGCGCGCGGGATAGTTCGAGACGTGCTCGAGCGCGTAGTACGCCTCGTACCAGGCGCGGCGCTCGTTCGTGCGTCGATCCATGTCGTACTTTCCGAGCAGGTAGTTCTTCGCGCGCGCCAGCTCGGCGGCATCGACCGGCTGGTCGCGGATGCGCCCGATCTCGCGAGCGAGCGCCTGCTCGGCGCTGTCGACGTTCTCCGGCGCCGTCCCGAGATAGAGCACCAGCACGCTCGGCTCCTTCAGGGCGTCGTAGAAGGAGCTGGCCGCGTACGCGAGGCCGCGACGGTCACGGATCTCCGAGAACAGGCGGCCCGCCATCCCACCGCCCAGCACCGTGCTGAGGACCTTCACCGCGGCGTGGTCGGCATCGTCGAGGCCGGGCGCGATCTGGCCCACCACGATCTGCGCTTGCTGCGCGGGCTGCGTGATGACGACCCGCCGCGCGGACGGCGCGGGCGGCGCGTTGGACGGCTGCGGCGCGCCGTCCGCCCGCGGCATCGACCCGAACAGCTTGCGCGCCTCGTCGCGCACCTCGTCCGCCTTCACCTGTCCGCTCACCGACAGGATCATCGCCTTCGGGCGATAGAACGCGCGGTACCAGGCGACGATGGCGGCGTGATCGATCTTCCCGAGCGACTCCGGCGTGCCGAGGGGCGGGCGACCGTACGGATGACCGCCGTACAGCAGCGCGTAGAGCTCGTCGAAGGCGCGCGCGCTCGGGTTGTCGCGACGGCGTTGCACGCGACTCAGCAGCCAGTCGCGCTCGCTCGCCACGTCGTCGGCGGCGAGACGCGGATCGAGAGCGACCTCCGCGGTGAGCTCGAGGAGCGGGCGCCAGAAGCGCGAGAGGGCCGAGCTGCGGATCTCCGAGTAATCCGTCTCGCCGTACGCGTTCATCTTCCCGCCGAGCGCCGCGATGGCGTCGGCCAGCGCCGAGCCGTCGCGCTTGCTGGTGCCCTTGACCATGACGGCCTGCAGGAAGTTCGAGATGCCGGCGTTGTCCGCCGTCTCCCACCGCGCGCCCATGCCGATCATCAGCGAGACGGCCACGACGGGCGCAACGGGATTCTCGCGCACAATGACGGTGAGGCCATTGTCGAGGGTGGTCTTGTCGACGTTGTCGGCGGCGGCCGCGACGCCCGGCGAACGCGGCGCGGTGAGCGCCATGAGCAGCGCGACCAGCGCGAAGGCGAGGATGCCGCCGAGGGTGCGACGCGAGGCGCGCACTCAGCGTGCCCCGTCGTTCGCGGGCAGGAAGCGCACGCGCGCGTAGTCGCGGTCGCCGAAATAGCGACGGGCGGCGGCCTGGATCTGCTCGGCGGTCACGCCGCGCAGCCGCGTCAGATACTGGAGCTCGTTCTCCAGCGTCCACGTCGTCTCGGCCTGGCCGTACGTGCGGGCCAGTCCCTCCACGGTCTCGATGTCGAACGCGTAGCCGGACTCCGCCGTGATGATCGCGCGCTCTCGCTCGGCCTGCGTGACGCCCGACTCACGCGCGCGCCGGATGACGTCGAGCACCGCCGTCTCCGCGGGCTGGACGTTCTTGGCATCCATGCGCGAGATGACGGACACGATGCCGCCCTTCGCCGACGGGGTGTAGCTCGCCTCGATGGCGTGCACGAGTCGCTTGTCCTCGCGGACGGACTGGTTGAGGCGCGAGCTCGGTGAATCGCCCAGGACGTACGTGAGCAGGTCGACGGCGTAGATGTCGTCGTTGCCCGTGGGCGCGGCGCCCCACGCCATCCCGAGATACGCCTGGGCCTCCGAGCGCTTGAGGTCGCGACGGCGGTCCGGGCCGACGGCGGGCGGCGCGGGTGTCTCGGCGCGGGTCACCCGCGTGGCGGGCAGCCGGCCGAACGTGTCCTGCGTGAAGCGACGGACGTCCGCGGGCGGCACCGCGCCGACCGCGACCACCACGAAGTTGCCCGCCACGTAGTGGCGCTTGTAATACGCGTTGAGGCGGTCGCGCGTCAGCGCCTTGATCAGCTCGGGCGTTCCCAGGAGCGGCCGACCGTACGGATGCGGCCGGTACGCGACCTCGTTGAGCTGACGACCCAGGAACTTCTCGGGGTCGTCCTCGACGAGCCGCATCTCCTCGAGCACGACCGCCTTCTCGCTCTCCAGCTCCTGGGGCGGGAAGCTCGCGTTCACCGCGATGTCGGCGAGCAGCTCCAGCCCGGCGCGGGCGTTCCGGGCCGGCACCACGACGTCGTAGTGCGTGTAGTCGTACGACGTGAACGCGTTGCTCTGGCCCCCCAGCCCCTCGATGAAGGCGTCGATGGCGCCCGGCGGCCGCGTGGGCGTCCCCTTGAAGAGCATGTGCTCGAGGTAGTGCGAGAGGCCCAGCTCCTCGGGACTCTCGTCGCGGCCACCGACGCGCACCCACACCTGCAGCGCGATCACGTCGCTCGCGTGGTGCTCCTGGCTGATGAGCACGACGCCATTGGGCAGAACCTCGCGCGTCGGCGGCACGAGCCCCGTGGTCTCGTTTCGCATCGGGGCTGCCGCCGTCGGTGCTGTCGCGGTGGACGGAGACGAGACCGGACCGCAGGCCGTGCCGGCAAGGCCCAGCACGACCACGACGAGACCCAGGAGGGCGCGCATCACGGCCGAGGGTAGCACGGACGGCCCGCCCTTCCGCAGCCGACGTCGCGCGACGTCGACCAGTCGCACGCCCATGAGGAGCGCCAGCACCGCCGCGTAGTAGTACGGCTCCACGTGGCCCTTCTTGACGAGCCACAGATAGTGCAGCACGCCGAGCACGCCCGCGACGTACGCGAGGCGGTGCAGGCGTCGCCAGCGCGTGGCGCCCAGGCGTCGGATCATCCCCGTGGTCGAGGTCACGGCGAGCGGCACCAGCAGGACGAGCGCCGTCATGCCGACCGTGATGTACGGCCGCTTGACGATGTCCTTGCCCATCTCCGCCCAGTCGAAGTAGTGGTCGAGCACGAGCCAGACGAGGAAGTGCAGGCACACGTAGAAGAATGCGAAGAGGCCCAGCAGTCGACGCAGGGTGATGGGCCACGAGAGACCGAACACGATGCGCAGCGGTGTCATGGCCAGGCTCGCGAGCAGGATGCGGAGCGTCCAGTCGCCGAGCGTGTTGGTCACGAAGCTGATCGGGTTGGCGGTCAGGTCGCCCGTCCACGCCCGCCACGCCAGCATGGCGATGGGGGCGAGACAGACGGCCCACACGCCGACCTTGAGCATGACGCGACCCCGTCGCGTCATGCGATCGCCCGCGCGGCTCTCAGTAGTATTTCTTGAGGTCCATTCCCGCGTACAGGGACGCGACCTGGTCGGCGTAGCCGTTGAAGGGCAACGTCTTGCGTCGCCGGAACTCGCCGATCCGTCGCTCGGTGGCCTGGCTCCAGCGGGGGTGATCCACGGCAGGGTTGACGTTCGAGTAGAAGCCGTACTCCTGCGGCGCCGCCTTGTTCCACGCGGTCTTCGGCTCCTCCGCGGTGAGACGGATGCGCACGATCGACTTCGCGCTCTTGAAGCCGTACTTCCACGGGACGACGACACGGATCGGCGCCCCGTTCTGGTTCGGCAGCACGCGCCCGTACATCCCGACGGTGAGGAGCGTGAGCGGGTGCAGGGCCTCGTCGAGGCGCAGGCCTTCCGTGTACGGCCAGTCGAGCCCACCCAGACTGAAGAAGCCCTTGCGCTGGGCCGGCATCTGCTCGGGATCGAGCAGGGTCGTGAACTCGACGTACTTCGCCTTGCTCGTGGGCTCCACGCGCTTCAGCAGGGAGGCGAGCGGAAAGCCGATCCACGGGATCACCATCGACCACGCCTCGACGCAGCGGAGCGAGTACACGCGCTCCTCCAGCGGGAACGCCTTCAGGAGCTCGTCGATGTCGAACGTCTTCGGCTTCCCGACCAGGCCGTCGACCTGGACCGTCCACGGCCGCGTCTTCAGCGTGTGCGCGTTGGCGACGGGATCGCCCTTGTCGGTGCCGAACTCGTAGAAGTTGTTGTAGGTGATCGCGTCCTGCGGCTTCGTGGGCGCGTCGGACACGACGAACGAGGCGTTCCGCGTGGCGGCCAGCGTCGCCGCGGGCAGCTCCGCCGTGGCGGCGTCGCCGGACGCGACGTCCATCACGGCACCCCCCGCGAGGGCGGCGGCGGCGGTCGTCATGAACGCGCGCCGGTTCAGGTACAACTTCTCGTCCGTGACCTCCGAGTCCCGAAACCGCATGGTGACCTCCGCGTTCTAGCCTCTCACGCTCATCCGCTCTCGGCGAGGAGGCGGCGGATCAGCGCCTCCGTCTCCACGTAGGCGCCTTCGCCGATGTGCTGGTGG
>JBKPPN010000483.1:0-12054 GCA_046733575.1 Candidatus Methylomirabilota bacterium
CCGCGGCGGCCCCGAAGAGCGGCTCATGCAGGATCGCCGCCTCGGTGGCGAGGGCTTTCGTCCGATGGGACACGACCGCCGTCCCGGCCACGACGAGGACCACGACGGCAGCCGCCGCGACGCGATGCCTGGGCCGCAGCGACCGGGCGACGTCACGCGTCCGCATCGTCTGCCACGGGAGCGCGGCGAGCAATCGCGCGCAGATGGCGAGGGCGACCAGCGTCATCGGAGAGTCGAGCAGCGGACGACGGGACGCGAGGAGCGCGGCGACCGCCACCGTCACGGCCGCGATCGCGCCCCAGCGGCCGGCTCGCGCGAGGAGCACGGCGAGCGCCGTCCACCCGAGCAGCGGAAGCAGGGCGACGTAGCGCATGCTGTCCCAGTGGACGAAGCCTGAGCGGAAGGTCATCGCGTTCCCGGCGGAGTACGGCATGCCCGGCAGCGCGGCGAGCACGGCCGCGGTGATCGCCAGGGCGCCGAACGCGAAGTAACGCTCGGCGCGCGTCGTGGCGCGATGACGGACCACCGCCCACGCGCCGAGGCCGATGAGGCCGAGCGCCGCGATCACGGCGTGCACGAGGGACCAGTTCGTGTAGACGGCGAGCGCGTCCGTGACCGCGCGTGCCGGGCCGTACGCGTGCGCGTACTCGCGCAGCGTGGTCTCCGGAAATGTCGCGCCCGGCCAGAGCAGGAACTTCGCCGGATAGAGCGGGTTGCCGGTGTGGACGATGTTGCGCGCGTACCAGTAGGCCGCCGTCGCCGTCCATCCCACCGCGAACACGAGGGCGACACGTCCGACGGCCAGCGCTCGGGCCCGCGCGCCCGGTGTGAGGGCTTGCGCGCGGAGCAGCATCATGAGCGCGACGACGAGAGCGGGGATCGCCGCGCTGACCTTCACACCGAGGGCGAGGCCGCTCAGCGCGGCCGCGTACGCGGCGTCCACGATCACGTCGCGGCGGCGCTCGAAGCCGGTACGCGGCAGGGCGAGCACGAACGCGGCGAAGAGCGATGCGGCGAGGGCGAGGTCGGCGTCGGAGAAGCTCGACGCCATGATGTCGACGCGGGTCGAGGTGGCCAGCAGCAAAACCGCGAGCGCGGCGGACGTCCTGCGCCGCCCGAGGCGCGCGACGACCTCCAGCATGGCGGCGACGACCAGCGCGCCGTACAGCGGACCCGTGAGGCTCACCCACGCCAGGGCCTCGCCGCGCACGTGGGCGAACGGCGCCATGAACCACGCGGCGACCACGCTGGCCGAGAGCGGATACCAGGCCTGCATGGTGAACGCGGACGCCGGTGTCGGCGCGGCGATGGCGTGATCGCGAAGCCAGAGCGTCGGATACACCATGTGATAGGTGTAGTCGTCCCAGATCCAGAGCCGCGTGCTGTCGAGCACGTGCGGCCAGATCCACACGGCGGCGGCCAGGACGGCGGCCAGCACCGGGAAGATCTCGACCGATGCGCCGGACGGCGGATCCACATCGACACGATCTCCCGCGCCGTCGAGCGACGACGCCCGGCCACGACGGCTCGCGCGGAACACGACGACCGCGACGCCGAGCACGATCGTGGCGAGGACCCCGAGGCCACCGACGCTGAGCGCGCCGACCAGCCCCGTCGCGAGGACGAGCGTGTGGGCGAGCACGAGAAAGCCGGAGATCGTGGCGAGGCCGCGCTCCGAGGCGCGTGCGTCCAGGCGGACGGTGCGCGCGACGAGGAACGCGGCGAGCGTGAGGGCGCCGTTGAGGGCGAGGAAGCTCAGCACGCCCGCGGACGGCTCAGCTCAGCGCGAGGTCGGGCTCGAACGGATAGAGCGGCCGCCGCCGCTTGGTATAGGTGAACAGGCTGAGATCCGAGCTCGTGACGCCGTCGCCGTCGCACAGCACGATGTGGCGGGCGATCGGCTCGAAGCCGGCGCGGAAGTGCTGACGCGACTTGATCAGCACGTAACGCTTGCGCCGCGGGTCGATGCCGCAGTGGGTGAACACGCCGACGTCGAACGGCTCGGCGCGTCGCTCCGCGACGACGATCTGCACGGCGCCGGTGTCGAGCACCGCCGTGCGCCCCATGCGCACGCGCATGCCTGTGGCCATAGGTCCCGTCACGACGAACTCGCCGTCGGTGATGCGCGTCACCTTGCCGGACACCGGCAGCGGCGTGCCCCGGCGATGGATCTGCGGCATGTCGACCTTGCCGCCGAGATCGAGCGTGACGCTGGCCGCGGTGCCGGCGTCCAGGATGCGCGCGACGCTGGCGGGATCGCAGATGGGGCCCGCCACGACGTCGTCCAGGTTCTGGCGCATCACCTCCGCGATTACGCTCATGACGTCCTGCGTCCCGCCCGAGGCGGTGTTGTCGCCGTGGTCGACGAGCACGATCGGCCCCTCGCCGAGCGTCCTGGCGTGCGCGACCTGGCTCGTCAGCGGCGCGCCCTCGTAGAGAAACGCCGCGCGGCGCTCCCACGCCAGCCCGAGCATCTCGTCCACGAGCTTCCGGCCCTCGTGCGTCTGGCCGTCGCACACGACGACCGCCGACGCGGACAGGTGCGGGATGTCCGCGTGGGGAAAGCCACCGAACACCGACGCGTTCAGGACCGCACCGTGGCCCTCCGCGCGCGCCGCCATGTCCATGACGTCCTTCATGGGTTGGCGCGCCGGCGTGTGGACGAGCGTGCTCGTCATCATGGGACGCCATCCCCAGACGATCACCGGCTTCACCTCGCCGGAGAGCGCGCGCAGGAGCGTGCGACCGGCGCGCTCCGCGGTGGCCGCCATGTCGACGTGCGGGTAGGTGCGATAGCCCGTGATCACCGTGGCGTGGTCGATCATCGCGGCGGTCATGTGCGCGTGGAAGTCGAGACCCACGGCGATCGGCAGGTGCGGCGCGACGGCGCGCACGCGGCGCAGCAGCTCCCCCTCGCCGTCGTCGAGGTGTTCCGCCACCATCGCCCCGTGCAGGGCGAGGAACGCGGCGTCGCATCCCGTGCGGACGGCTCCGACGATGGCGGCGCACATGTCCTCGTACGCGGAGCGCTCGACGTAGCCCGAGGGGTGAGCGCCGGCGGCGATCGGCACGACCACGTCGACGCCCGCCGCGTGCGCGACGTTCAGGAATCCGCCGAGCTGCGTGTTGGTGTCACGGAACTCGCCGACCGCGGCCTCGCGCTCGAGGGGCCGGAAGGCGGCGAGCGGTGTCGGAACCGGCGAGAACGTGTTCGTCTCGTGCATCATCATCGCGACGACGATCCGGAGGCGTGCCATGGGTCCCGAGCATACCGCGCTGCGCGGTCGTCACATCGGTCGACCGTCTCGCGGTTCGCTGGCATACGGCTCGCAGCGCTGTCGTCGCTTCTGAAGGAGGCAGCGATGGCGACGAGGTCAGCGACCAGGCGAGAACCGCAGTCGAGCGAACACGGCCGCACCGCGCCGCGACGTGGCGCGCCGAAACCGCTCCGCAGCGTCAATCCTGCCACCGGCGAGGAAATGGCGACGTTCCCGCCGCTCCCGGCGGACGACCTCGCGCGCCGGGTCGGGCGTGCCGCCGCCGCGTTCCGGCAGTACCGCCGGACGTCGTTCGCGGACCGCGCGCGCTGGCTGACGCGCGCGGCGGACACCCTCGAGCAGCGCGTCGACGAGCTCGGCCGGCTGATCACGCTCGAGATGGGCAAGCCGATTCGCGCGGCGGGCGACGAGGTGCGCAAGTGCGCCACCGCGTGTCGGTTTTACGCCGAGCACGCCGAGGCGCTGCTGGCGGACCGTCACGTCAGGACCGAGGCGAGCGAGAGCTTCGTGCGGTTCGCTCCGCTCGGCCCCGTCCTCGCCGTGATGCCGTGGAACTTTCCCTTCTGGCAGGTCTTCCGCTTCGCCGCGCCCGCGCTCATGGCGGGCAACGTCGCGCTGCTGAAGCACGCCTCCAACGTCCCGCAGTGCGCGCTCGCGATCGAGCGCGTCTTCACGGATGCCGGCTACCCCGACGACGTGTTCCAGACGCTGCTCATCGGTGCGCAGCAGGCCACCGACCTGCTGGACGACGAGCGGATCGCCGCCGTCACGCTGACGGGCAGCGAGCCGGCCGGGAGCGCCGTCGCGAGCCGGGCCGGCGCCCGCATCAAGAAGAGCGTGCTGGAGCTCGGCGGCAGCGATCCCTTCGTCGTGCTGGCGAGCGCGGACGTCGCCGACGCTGCCCGCGTGGCCGTCGCGGCGCGCACGGTCAACAACGGTCAGTCCTGCATCGCGGCCAAGCGCTTCATCGTCGTGAACGCCGTGGCCGACGAGTTCGGCGCGCGCTTCGTGGAGGGGATGCGCGCGCTCCGCGTGGGCGACCCGCTCGACCCCGAGGTCCAGGTGGGACCGCTCGCCACGGCCGACATCGTCGAAGCGCTGGCCGACCAGGTGCAGCGCACGGTCGACGCGGGCGCGCGCGTGCTCCTCGGCGGGACGCGCCTCGACCGCCCCGGCAACTACTACGCGCCCACCGTCCTCACCGACGTGCCGGCCGACAGTCCCGCCTATCGCGAGGAGATGTTCGGGCCCGTGGCCACGCTGTTTCGCGTCGCCGATGCCGATCAGGCGCTCGCCGTCGCCAACGACACCACGTTCGGTCTCGGCGCCAGCGTGTGGACGCGCGATGTCGCGGAGCGCGCGCGCTTCGTCGACGAGATCGAGAGCGGCCTGGTGTTCGTCAACGGCATGGTGGCGTCGGACCCGCGCTTGCCGTTCGGCGGCGTGAAGCACTCCGGCTACGGTCGCGAGCTCTCGGAGTACGGTCTCCGCGAGTTCACCAACATCAAGACCGTCTGGATCCGCGACGGCGCGGGAGATCACCGCAGCACGACCGAGTGACGTCGGGCCGGCGTCGCGCGTCCGCAGTCGTGGTACGTTCGACGTGACGATGACGTCGCGTCCCGACCTGCTCGTCACCGCGGACTGGCTCGCTCAGCATCTGCACGATCCGGGCGTGCGTGTGCTCGAGTGCACGGTGTACCTTCATCCCGCCGACGTGCCGGGCGGGTATCGCGTGGAGTCCGGGCGCACGCGATGGGCGCAGGGCCACGTTCCCGGCGCTGGCTTCGTCGACCTGCAGGACGAGCTCTCCGATCGCACCTCGCCACTCCGTTTCATGCTGCCGCCCGCCGCGCAGTTCGCCGACGCGATGGGCCGCCACGGCGTCGGCGACGGCGTGCACGTCGTCCTCTACGACCGCTTCGTCAACATGTGGGCCGCGCGCGTGTGGTGGATGCTGCGCGCGTTCGGCTTCGACGCCGCCTCCGTGCTGGACGGCGGCTGGAAGACGTGGACGCGCGAGGGGCGGCCGGTCGCCACCGACGACGGCAGCCGTCCGCCGCGACCCTTCACCGCGCGACCACGTCCCGGGCTGGTGGCGGACAAGGCGGGCGTGCTCGCGGCGCTCGGCGACGAGCGCGCGTGCGTGCTCAACGCGCTCACCGAGGAGCAGCACCGCGGCGGTGGTGTGACGTACGGGCGGCCGGGGCGCATCGCGGGCAGCGGAAACGTCCCCGCGCGCGACCTCGTCGATCCCGAGACGCACGCCTATCTCCCCCGCGAGACGCTGCGGTCGAAGTTCGCCGCGGCGGGCGCCCTCGACGCGGGCCGGATCATCACGTACTGCGGCGGCGGCATCGCGGCGTCGAGCGACGCGTTCGCCCTCGCCCTGCTGGGTCGCGACGACGTGGCGGTCTACGACGCCTCGCTGTCGGAGTGGGCGCGCGATCCCGCGCTTCCCATGCAGACGGGCTGACGTCGCCCGTGTCGACCGCGCCGCGCGTCTTCTACGGCTGGTGGGTCACCGCCGCATTTTCCGTGATGGTCTTCACGTCCGCGGGCGTCCGTCACGCCGTGGGGCCGTTCCTCAAGCCGATCGTGGCGGACCTCGGCGTCGACCGCGCCAGCTTCTCGCTCGTCATCGCGCTCGGGCTCTTCCTCTACGGCGTCTTCATGCCGCTGGTGGGCGCGCTCGCGGACCGTGTCGGCGCGCGCGTGGTGACCGCCTGTGGCGCCGTCGTCTTCGCCGGCTCGCTCGTGCTCACCGGCCTCTGTCGCAACCTCTGGCAGCTCGCGCTCGTGTACGGCGTGCTCGCCTCGGTCGGCCTCGCCGCGACCGGACCCGTCGTGGCGAATGCCGTCGTCTCGCGCTGGTTCGTGAAGCGGCGGGGCACCGCGGTGTCGGTGCTCGGCAGCGCGGCGATGACGGGCATGAGCTTGCTCGTCCCGACGGTGGCGTGGCTGATCCTCACGCTCGGCTGGCGCACGACGTACATGGTCGTCGGGCTCTTCGTGCTCGTCGGCATGCTGCCGCTCTGCCTGCTCGTCGTCCGCGATTCGCCCGAGGGGCTCGGTCTCCATCCCGACGGCGCGGCGTCGCGGCCGCCCGCCACCGGACGTGCCGAGCGTACGCCCGTCACCGATGCCACGCGCACGGTGGCGTTCTGGCAGCTCGCGGGATCGTTCCTGACCTGCGGGTTCTCGATGAGCCTGCTCTCGTCGCACGGCGTTCCCATGCTCACCGACCACGGCTACTCGCCGCTGTTCGCGTCGTGGACGTTCGGTGTGCTGGGCGGCGCGAGCATCGTCTTCACGATGCTGCTGGGACCGGCGTCGGACCGGTACGGACGCCGGCAGGTGCTCGCCTCGATCTACGCGGGACGCGCGCTCTGCTTCGCCGGCTTCTTCCTCATCCGCGACAATCCGGCCGCGATGCTCGGCGTCGCCGTGTTCGGTGGCCTCACCATGGCCGGCACGCTGTCCATGACGTCGGCCCTCACCGCCGACATCTACGGCCGCTTCTCCGTCGGCACGATCCTCGGCGCCATCTTCCTCGTGCATCAGACGGGCGCCGCGGTCGGCTCCTGGCTCGCGGGCGCGCTCTTCGAGGCGACCGGCGGGTACGGCCTGATCTACGCGATCGCGTGCACCGTGCTCGTTGGCGCGGCGGCGGTCAGCCTGCGCATCGACGATGGCGCCCGGCGCGTTCGGTGGGCGATCCGCCCCGCACGCGCCTGAGCCCTCCCGGAGCGCGGTGACCCCACGGGCCGTGTGGCTCCGCGGCGTCGAGTCCCCATGTCCGCTACCGTCGCGCCGTCTTCAACGCGGGCGCAACGTGCTCGGCGAACAACCGCATCGAGCGGAGCGCGTCGATCGTGTCGAGACCGGGCAACGCCATTATGAGCAGGATTCGCTGGTAGCCCGTCGTCTCGACGAAGCGGCGGAGGTCGTCGGCGATGTCGTCGGGTGAGCCGACCATCAGCCAGCCGCTGTCGAGATAGTCGCGGAACGGACGCAGGCGCAGCAGCGAGCGATCGAACGAGCTCGCGATCGACCCGCCCGTGCTGTCCGATCGCAGCATCGACATGCGGCGCTGGTAGCCCATGAAGGGCGCCTCGGCCGCGCGGCGCGCCTCGTCGCGCGTGGGCGCGACGTGGACCACGCGCATCACCCACGAGAGGGTCTGGAGGTCGTCGATCGCCGCGGACGTGTGTCCGGCTGCGCGCGCGACGTCGCGGTAGAGGGCCTGACGCCGACACAGGTCATCGATGGGCACGAAGAACGAGGTGAGCGTCGGCAGCCCGAGCTTCGCCGCGGACACGACGCTGTCCTCGCTGTTGGTGGCCACGAACAGCGGCGGGTGCGGACGCTGGACGGGACGCGGACGCACGTGCAGTCGCTCGGCCGAGTGAAAGCGGCCGGTGAAGTCGAACGGCTCGGCGCGCCAGCAGCGCTGCATGAGCGCGACGCCTTCCTCCACGCGGTCACGGCTCTCCGCCCGCTCGGCGCGGAACGTCTGGTAGTCCTGCAGCGTGCCGCCGCGCCCGATCCCGACGTCCAGGCGTCCGCCGCTCACCACGTCGAGGACGGCGAGCTGCTCGGCGAGATCGACGGGATGGTGCAGGGGCAGCAGGCTCACGCCCATGCCGAGCCGGATCGTCGCCGTGCGCGCGGCCACGAACCCGGCGAGGATCGGCGGTGCGGGGCAGAGGCCGTAGTCGTTGAAGTGGTGCTCGGCGAACCAGATGGAGTGATAGCCGAGCGGTTCCGCGGCGAGCATCTGCCGCAGGGCCGAGTCGTAGACGGCCTGCTCCGTCCACGCCTCGTCGCGCTGCATGAGGAAGAACAGGCCGAAGTCCATGGCGAGGGCTACCGCATGACTACCCCGTGCGCGGCTGCAGGGCGGCGAGCTTCTCGATGACGGTCATCGCGACGCTGGTGTCCATGTCGGCCAGACCGGCCGCCATCGCCGCCTGCTGGTAGTTCTGCGCGATGCTGGCGAAGCTCACCGGCACGTGCAGCTCCTTCGCGATGCTGGTGAACGTCTCGAGGTCCTTGTTCATCAGCCGGACCTTGAAGCCGGGCTCGAACTTGCGCGGGATGATGGCGGTGGCGAGTCGCTCCAGCGCCTTGCTGCCGCCGCTCGACGCCTTGACCACCTCGTAGATCGTGTGGGGATCGAGGCCCGCCTTCAGTCCGACCGCGACGCCTTCCATCATGGCGAGCGAGTTCACCGACGCCATCATGTTGTTGATCGCCTTCACGATGTTCCCCGCACCGACCGGACCCACGTGGAAGATGTTGGGCCCGATCGACTTCAGCACGGGCTCCACGCGCTTCAGCACCGCGGCGTCACCGCCGACCATCACGGCGAGCGTCGCGGCACGTGCGCCGCTCACGCCGCCGCTCACGGGCGCCTCGAGGAAGTGCACGCCGCGCTTGGCCGCCGCGGGCTCGAGCGTGCGCGGCGTCGACGGCAGCACGCTGCTGAGGTCGATCAGCACCGTGCCCGGCTTCGCGCGCTCGATGAGTCCGCCCGGCTCCAGGTAGGCCGCCTCCACGTCCGGGGACGCCGGCAGGCACGTCATGACGACCTCGCAGTGCTCCACGACGTCCTGCGCGGAGGCGCCCTTCTTGGCGCCGGCCTGGATGAGGTTCTCCATGGCGGGCGCGTGACGGTCGAACACGGTGAGGGCGAACCCGTTCTTGAGGACGTTGCCGGCCATGGGATTGCCCATGTTGCCGGTGCCGATGAAGCCGACCGCCGTCGCCATCACAGGTACCGCGTCGGCCACATGATCGTGCGCCACATGTGGGCCGATGGGCTGTTGTCGAGGCCGAGGCCTTCCGGGGGCTGCTTGAAGTGACGGCCCACGACGTCCGTGAAGTCGTCGAGCTCGACCTGCACGCTGGGGTCGAAGGAGTAGAGGTCGTTCACGGTCAAGAGTCGCGCCGTCATGTACCACCTGTGGTTGCGCGCGTGGCGATACGCCTCGTGGATGTACGGCTCGGGCGAGTAGTCGGCACCGAACAGCTTCGTGTAGAGCTCGGGGTACTGATAGCCGACGGAGTCGTCGGGGAAGAAGCGCAGCGCCTGGTGATAGCGGATGGCCCAGGCAACCTCGGGGTCGACGTAGGGCTCCACCATCTGAGCGGCCCAGTAGCCGTGGTCGCCGCGGATGAAGCCGGAGATCGCGATGTCGTGCAGCAGGCACGCGAGGACCACCTTCTCGTCCGTGCCGTTCTTCTGCGCGAGCCGTGCGCTCTGCAGCAGGTGATTGGCGGGCGCGAAGCGCAGCCGGAAGTAGTCGAACAGGGTCGGCTTGTCCGGCATCCGCGGCAGGCGCGGATCGTCGCGCATGAGGTAGCGCTTGCCCTGATCCGGCGGCCGCGTCATCGGCACGCGCGGGTCGCGCTCGCCCGACGTGTAGATGACCGACTTCATGATGACGACTCGATCGAGCTCCTCGCTCAGCTGACTCTCGGCGGCCTCGGCGCGTTCCAGGGTTGTCATGACCGCGATCTTGGCGTCGGCCCGGGGCAGTGTCAAGCCAGGTGCGCTATGGTGCTGTCGACGCCATCACCACAGAGCAGGAGGACGCCCGATGCTGCGAACGCTCGGCGAGAAGACCGATCCCGGACACGCCGCGCTGCTGATCGTCGACGTGCAGAACGACTTCTGCGCTGACCACGGCGCGATGCACAAGGAGGGGCGCGACCTCGCGCTGGTCCAGGCCATGGTGCCGCGCCTGGCGCACTTCATCGGCGAGGCGCGCGCGGCCGGTGTGCCGATCGTGTGGATCCGCAACCTCTATAACCGCACGCCGAACTGGTACCTCTCGGACGTCTGGCTGGAGCAGGCGGAGCGCCGACGGCGCGGCCTGTACGTCGAGCGGCCGGTGTGTCAGCCCGACGACTGGAGCGGCGACTTCTACCACGTGCGGCCGAGGCCCGAGGACGTCATCGTCACCAAGCATCGCTTCGGGGCGTTCGAGAACACCGATCTCGAGCTGGTCCTGCGCTCGCGCGGCATCCGCACCGTCATCATGACCGGCGTCGCGACCAACGTGTGCGTGGAGACGACGGCCCGGCAGGCGTTCCTCAAGGACTATTACGTCGTGTTCACCAGCGACTGCACGGCCACGTACTCGCAGCCGGAGCACGACGCGGCCCTCGCCAACATCGACAACTACTTCGGCCAGGTGGTGTCGTGCTCCGAGGTCCTCGCGTGCTGGCACGCTCGCACCCGGCGCGTCGCCCGCCGCGCGGCAGACGACGCCGCTACATATCCAGTCCGCCATTGATGGCCCAGACCTGGCCCGTGATGTAGCTCGAGGCGTCCGCGGCGAGGAAGTGGACGACGCGCGCGACTTCGTCCGGTTTGCCGAGGCGGCCGGTCGGGATCTGGCTGACGATGCGTTCCATCACTTTTTCGGGGATGTGCTCCACCATGTCGGTGGCCACGAAACCGGGGGTGACGGTGTTGACGGTGAGGCCGATGCCGTCGGGAGCGGCCAGCTTGCCGGACTTCGCGAGCAGGAAGGCGGCCTCGCGAGCCAGCGTCTTGGTGAGACCGAACAGTCCGGACTTGGAGGCGGCGTAGTTCGCCTGACCGATGTTCCCCATCTCGCCGATCACGCTCGAGACGTTCACGATGCGGCCGGTGCCGCGCTCGGCCATGTGACGCAGGGCCGCCTGCGAGAGGAAGAAGGCGCCCGAGAGATTCACGTTCAGCACCTTGAACCAGTCGTCGTCCGACATCTTGAGCACGGTCTTGTCGACGGTGATGCCCGCGTTGTTGACGAGGATGTCGAGGCGACCGTGACGCTCGATGACCTCGGCCACGGTGCGGCGGCAGTCGCCGGGCTCGCCCACGTTGCCCTTGTGAATGCTGACGGGTGTCCGGTACGTGGCGGAGAATTCGGCGCGGAACTTGTCCGCCGCGACGTCGTTGCCGGCGTAGCCGGCGGCGAGCGTGGCGCCCTGGCTGGCGAGGCTGCGGCAGATGGCGGCTCCGATGCCGCGCGTGCCGCCCGTGACGAAGGCGACCCGCCCCTTCAACTTGTCACCGACGCGGACGCGCGTGCTCTCTTCTCGCGTGCTGCCGTCGACTGCCGTCATGGCGGCCCTCCTCCGCTGTGCGCGAGACGCGAGCACGTCCGCGCGGACGACGTACGCGCAGCCTGCGCTCGCCGCGATGGCAGGTCAAGGTTCAGCGCATCACGGCGGCATTGACAGTGCGCGCAGCGTCTGCGATAGAACGGCGGTGATCTCGCTCGGCGCCGCGGTCGCGTATCACGCGCGCGTCGCTCCGGCGCGTCTGGCCCTCATCGCGGGCGAGACGCGCATCTCGTACGGCGAGCTCCACGCGCGGGTGCGCGCGACGGCGGGATGGCTCGCCGGGCGCGGCGTGGGCAAGGGCGACGTCGTCGGGCTCGTGATGAAGAACAGCGCCGCCTTCGTGGAACTCGCCCTCGCCGTGAGCCACGTGGGCGCGGTGCTGCTGCCCATCAACTTCCGGCTCGCCGCACCCGAGATCGCCTACATCGTCGCGAATGCCGGCGCGCGCCTGCTGCTCGTCGACGACGAATTCGTCTCCGCCGTTCCGACCGGCGTGGAGCACGTCGTCATCACGCCGGCGGCACGCGACGACAGCCGACGGCTCGCGACCACCACGTCGGCGGTGGCCCGACCGGTGCACGTCCAGCCGCACGATCTGTTCCGGCTCATGTACACGTCGGGGACGACGGATCATCCCAAGGGCGTCACGCACAGC